>JBBAVQ010000041.1:0-14882 GCA_040397625.1 Pirellulales bacterium
GCGTCCGCCATTCCACCGCGGGATGCCATCCTGCGCCGACGTGGTGGCTGCACCATGTGCCCGTTGGAAACGCAGGCTGTCAACCTGCACCGCACCTCAGCACGTCTGCCCAGAGCGAGTCGGAAACAAGCATGCCCTCGCGTGTGAGGCGGACGCGGTCGCCGTCGTCGGTGGCAAGCCCGGCGTCGATCCAGCGGTGCAGCGGTTCGGCCATCAAGGAATCGAGATCGAAGCCGCTGGCAGCGCGAAAGGCCGTGCGGCCGATCCCATCGCGGCGGCGAAGACCCACCACGATCCGCTCGCGGGCCGCCTCCTCGGCCGTCATCGCGTCCACGTCGCCCGCGAAGTCGGCCCCGGCCAGCACCTTGTTCATCCAGGTGGTGGTGGAGCGGTGGTTCGTCGTTCGCGTGCGGCCGTCGAACCTGGCGGCCCCCGGCCCAAACGCCTCCCATGGCCGGCAGTCCCAGTAGGCCTCGTTGTGGCGGCAGCGGCTTGCCGGCTTGGCGAAGTTGGAGACCTCGTAGTGCTCGAAGCCCGCCGCTTCGAGCCGGTCGATGGCAGCCTCGAACATGGCCCGCTCAACCGGATCATCGACCGGTCGCAGGAGCCCCTTCGCCCGCTGTGACTCGAACGCCGTGCCTTTCTCCCAGGTCAGGCAGTAGACCGACACATGCTGCACGCCTAGCGCCACCGCCGCATCGAGGTCGGCCTCCACTGCGGCGAGCGACTGGCCCGGCGCGGCCGTCATCAGGTCGAGGCTCACGGTGAATCCTGCCGTCACGAGGAGATCGGCCGCGCGGCGGACATCGTCGGGCCCATGATCGCGATCGAGCGCCCGCAGCGTGGCCGCGTCGAGCGACTGGCCCCCGAGGCTCACGCGAGTCACGCCGCACGCCTGCAGGGCGGCCACCAGATCGGGCGTGACGTCGAACGGATTGGCTTCGACCGACACTTCCGCGCCGGCGACGGGCGACAGCCGAGAGCCGAGAATCGCAAACAACCTCGTGAGCCCGGCTGGCCCGAGGTGCGAGGGCGTGCCGCCGCCGAGGTAGAGCGTGTCGAGATCGAGTGGCACCGAACATCGCTCCAGTTCCCTGCCGACCGCCGTCAGGTATCGTTCGATCAGGTCGTCGCGGCCGGCCACGAGCGTGAAGTCGCAGTAGCCGCAGCGGTGCCGGCAGAAGGGCACGTGGACGTAGGCGAATCGGGGACGGGTGGCTGGGTCGAGCATGCTGGCGTGGAACTGCGGCGGGCCGGCAACTGGAGCTTCAAAGCCAGATGTGCAGCCGGCCATCGAGCATGTCGGGGATCTTCTTGGCGAGGATCCGCCTGATGCGGTCGTCGGTATACCGCGTCGAAAAGTGCGTGGCGATCACCACCTCGTTGCGGAACCGCTCGCGGCGGGCGAGCAGGTCGTCGAGGTGCATGTGCCCGAACTTGTGGATCTTCTCCTTGCGGTGCGAGTGGGCCACGAAGGTGAGCTCCGTGATCAGCACCTGCGCCTCGAACATCGCCGGGCAGCGGTCGAGGCCCTCGGGAGAACTGTCGCCCAGGTAGGCCACCAGCGGCGTGCGCAGCTCCTGCGTGACATCGACGCCCGAGAGCCTGAGATCCCGGATCTTGTCGCCGGGCAGCCCCTGATACTCGTGCTTGAGCTTCCGCCGCCGGTCCCAGACCACGAAGCCGACGCTCGGAATCGTGTGGCAGGTGCCCGACACGGTCACCACGTGCTCGCGGGAGAGTTCGATCTCGTCGCCGGGCCGTGCGGGCAGGAGCGTGCAGGGCAGTCGGCCGCGGTCGAGCCGGCTCACCGCCTTGAGCAGCCGCTCGATCGGCTCGATCGCCGACTCGGGAAGATAGATCGTGGGCGGTTCCATCTTCATCATCCGCCGCCGCGCCACGTAGACCGGCAGTGCCGCGATGTGGTCGAGGTGGGTGTGCGTGATGAACCACGTGGCCGTGGCCATGAAGCCCCAGGGCTGCGAGCCGAGGTCGAAGCCGAGCTTGAGTTCCGGGATCCGCCAGCAGCTCTGCACCGCGGCCCGCGAGTAGCCCTCGATCGTGAGCCCCTTGTGGACGAGGGTGCGGTAGGGCGAGTTGTCGATCATGCGGCGGCGGTCGGCGGGGTGGTGGGGGCGGGGTGTCGCGGCGGCGGCGGCTCGAGCCAGATCTCGTCGAAAAGTTGATCCTGCCTGGTCGCGAGTTTCCCGCGGCGGACGAGTTCGAGCGCCGCCAGGAAGATCCCGACGATCCGCGATCGGGGCATATCGTCATCGAAGAGGCTCGTGAATGCCACCCTCCCCTGCTCCGCCACGAGCGCTTCGATGCGGGCGGCGTGCGTCTCGATCGGCGTGTCGTCGTGGACGATCTGCCGCGGGCGGCGTTTCTCCCGCTTGGCCATCACCCTCGTCATCGCTCCGACGAGATCCCAGACGTGCACGTCGGCGATCGCCACTTCCGCCGGGGCCGCCCTGCCGGTCGTATCGTCAGCCGCCTGCCGCGCAAACCGCAGCTCCCAGTGCCGGGCCCGATCCTCGAGCATCGTGGCGGCGTCGCGATACTGCTTGTATTCGAGCAGCCGCTGCACCAGATCCTCGCGGACGAGTTCGACCGGCTCTTCCGTCTCCTCGGGCCGCGGCACGAGGGCCCGGGCCTTGATCTCGAGAAGCACGCTGGCGAGATCGACGAACTCGCCCACCTGCTCGATGGCGAGCCCTTCGAGGACGTCGAGGTACGCCACGAACTCCGCGGTGATGGCGGCGATCGGCACCTCCGTCACGTCCACCTCGTGCTTCTTGACGAGATAGAGGAGCAGGTCCATCGGCCCGGAAAAGACGTCGAGGTCGACCTTGAACTCCACGACCACCTCGCCGCCGCATCGCATGATTCGTGCCGAACGCCTGCGGTCCATCATAGGCAACCCCGCCCGTCCGCTGAACGCCGGATTCGACGGTAGACTCGCGGCATGGACACCGAACGTGACCGCCTCTGGGCACCCTGGCGACTGGGTTATGTGCAGGGTGCCGCCGCCACCGAACCCGACGTCGGCACGCCCGCCTGGCGGCCCGGGGCCGACCGTGACTGCTTCCTCTGCAAGGCCGCAGCCGTCGCCTCCGCACATGATCGCGTCCTCGGCGTGGTTGAACGGACACCCCTGTCGATCGTCATGACGAACCGGTATCCGTATGCCAACGGCCACCTGCTCGTCGCCCCGCTCGACCACCTGGCCATGCTCGGTGACCTCGATGACGACGTGCTGCTCGGCCTCCAGCAGCGGATCGTCATCTGGTGCCGACGGATGACCCGATCGATGCAGGCCCAGGGGTTCAACGTGGGCCTCAACCTCGGTGCCGTGGCGGGCGCCGGCGTGCCGGGCCACCTCCACTGGCACATCGTGCCGCGGTGGCCGGGCGACGTGAACTTCATGCCGGCCGTGGCGGGCGTGCGGGTGCTGCCCCAGTCGCTCGACGCCCTCTGGGACCAGCTGACACAGGCCGCTGCGGAGGACGCCGCGTGATCGACAACGAGTCCGGCTGGAGCCAGCCCGACTGGCGGACCCGCGAGAGCCTGCTGCTCGCCCCATGGGCGATGCACGCCGTCGATTCGGCGGGCCGCGTCCACCCCGAGCCCCCGCATCAGTTTCGCAGTCCCTATCAGCGCGACCGCGACCGGATCGTCCACTCGGCGGCCTTTCGGCGGCTCGCCCACAAGACGCAGGTCTTCACGGGTTACCACGGCGACTACCACCGCAGCCGGCTCACGCACACGCTCGAGGTGACGAGCATCGCCCGCACCTTGGCCCGGGCGCTCGCGCTCAACGAAGACCTCGTCGAGACGCTGGCGCTCGCCCACGACATCGGCCATCCGCCGCTCGGCCACGCCGGAGAAGACACGCTCGCCGAACTGCTCCGCGACGAGGGGAGCTTCAACCACAACGCCCAGGCGCTGCGGATCATGGAGTTTTTGGAGACGCGGTATCCCGAGTTCCCGGGCCTCAACCTCTCCCGCGAGGTGCTCGATGCCCAGGCGACGCGCAAGAAGGACGGCACCGCTCCCGCGCCGCTGCTGGAAGCCCAGGTGGTCGATGCTGCCGACTCGATCGCCTACGACACCCACGATGCCGATGACGCCGTCGAACTTGGCCTGGTGACGCTCGAGGAGCTCACCGCCTTGCCGCTGGTGGCCGACGCAGCCGCCCGCGTCGCCACCCGCCACGGAACGCTGTCGGGCACCGATGCCCGTCGGGCGATCCTTCACGAGCTGGTCGATTTCCAGGTCGCGCATCTGATCCGCGAGACGCGAACGACGATCGACGCCCTGGGCGTGGACTCGGTGGCGAGGGTGCGGCAGGTGTACCGCGGCAGCGACGGCATCCCCGGCCGCCGGATCGTCGCCCATGCTCCCGACATCGCCGCCGGCAAGCGACAGCTCGAGCGATTCCTGTTCGAGCGGGTCTACCGCAGCGGGCGAGTGCTGGAGGTGCGGGTCCCGGCCCAGCGGAAGCTCACCGAACTCTTCGAGTGGTACGCCGCCCATCCCGACGACCTCCCGGCCGGATACCGCCACCGTGCCGAAACGCTGGGCCTCCGCCGCAGCGTGGCCGACTACATCGCGGGCATGACCGACCGGTTCCTCGACTTCGACCACCAGCGACGGCTGGCGGGCGCTTCTCGGTAGCACGGGCTTTCAACGTCTGATCCGGGGCATGCTCAGGTTGAAAACCTGAGCTACGGCTGCCTTCTCGTAGCACAAGGTTTTCAACTTGTGCCGCTTCACCTCGGCTCCGCAGCCGGAATAGGCTCGGGCTTTCCCGGCCCCGGCCGGACGTTGGTAGACTCTGATCTGTCCGCCGGACCCAGGCCGGCCCTCTTCTCGTCCCGTACGGCTTTCGATCATGGCTCTCCTCGTCCTCCGCGCGATCTTCGTGATGGTGTCGGTGGGCATTGCCGTGCTCATCTTCAACTCGCCCGCGGTGCAGGCCTCGCCCACCTGGGTGCCGTGGGCCATCCTCGCCGGCATGGTGGCCCTGCCGCTCACCGTGATCGGCTTCGACGGGATGATCCGCCGCAAGGAGCTGACCACGATCACGGCGATCTACTTCGGCCTCCTGATCGGCGTGTTCCTGACCTACGTGACGATGCTCGCACTGCAGCCGATCATGCCGCTGAGCCAGAACGACCCACTCCACTCCTGGCTCCCGCTGATCGTCGGCTCGGTGCTCTGCTACATCTGCACCAGCCTCCTGATGCAGACCCGCGACGACTTCCGCTTTCTGATCCCCTACGTCGAGTTCGCCCGCGATGTCCGCGGCCTGAGGCCCAACGTCCTCGACGCCTCGGCGATCGTCGACGGCCGGATCGCCGACCTCGCCGAGGCGGGCGTGTTCGAGAGCCGGTGCGTCGTGCCGTCGTTCGTACTCGACGAGCTACAGGCCGCAGCGGAATCGAACGATCGCCTGAAGCGGACGCGGGGCCGCCGCGGCCTCGACGTGCTGGCCCGCCTGCGGGAGAACGAGGCGATCGACATCGACGTGATCGCGCCCCGGCAGGAGTCGCACGACGAACTCTCCACCGAGACCCGGGTGGTCGATCTGGCCCGCGAACTCGGCGGCCGCGTGATCACCGTCGATCCGAGCGCCGCCAAACTCGCCAGCGTCCGCACGGTGCCGGCGATCAATGTCAACGAAGTGGCCGCCGCGCTCAAGCCGTCGTTCGTGCCGGGCGATGCCGTGAGCGTGAAGCTCGTGAAGCTGGGGGATCAGCCCGAGCAGGCGGTCGGGTATCTCGAGGACGGCACGATGGTGGTGGTCGAGAACGGCCGCGACCAGATCGGCCGCACCGTCCGGGCCAGCGTCACCAGCACCGTGCAAACCTCGGCCGGACGGCTCGTCTTCGCGCGTCCGGCGTAGCCCATTTCGGCGCCAGACGGTGCCCTCCGCCAGCCGACGACCATGCTCCCTTCTCGTCGCCGCCTTCGCACGAGCAGCCTCGCCGTGGTGATGGTCTCGACGTGCCTCACGTCCGCAACGGCTGAGGAACACCCGGGCGCAGCGATCTACCGCGAGCACTGCCTGCGCTGCCACGGGGAAAACGGTGTCGGCACGGCTGACGTGCCGGCCCCGCTCGTCGGCGACCGCTCCGTGAACCAACTCGCCGCCTCCATCGACGAGACGATGCCCGAGGACGATCCCTCGAGGGTCACGGGCGAGGCGGCCCGCCAGGTCGCCGAGTTCATCCACGCCGCCTTCTATTCCCCCGTCGCCCGCGACCGCCATCGCCCGGCTCGCGTGGAACTCTCCCGGCTCACCGTGCGGCAGCACAGGACCGTGCTGGCAGACCTCGTCGGCAGTTTCCGCGGCGCGGTGCCCGCCATCGACGCGGCCCGCGGGTTGAACGGGGAATACTTCAAGACCGGCGGATTCAACCGCGAGAAGGGGCTCGTCTTCGAACGGACCGACCCGACGATCGCCTTCGATTTTGGCACGGCCGGTCCGTCGCCAGACACGATCAAGCCGACGCGGTTCGCAATCCGCTGGACCGGTGCCATCCTGCCGACGGAGACAGGCGTGCACGAGTTCATGATCCGCACGGAGCAGGCGGCGAAGCTCGAACTCAACGGCGGACCGGACGAGCCGGCGTTGATCGACGCGGCCGTCCAGTCGGGAAGCGACACCGAGCATCGGGCGGCCGTGTTCCTGCTGGGCGGCCGGGCGTACCCGCTCACGCTCACGTTCTGGCGGGCGAACCAGGGGGTCGATGACGAAGAGGCCGAACGGGCGACGCCGGCGTCGATCCGGCTGCTCTGGAAGCCCCCACACGGAGCGCTGGAGACCGTGCCGGAACGCGTGCTGATCCCGCACGAGGCTCCGCGGGTCTGCGCGATCGCCACGCCGTTCCCGCCCGACGATCGCTCGATCGGCTACGAGCGGGGCACGAGCGTGTCGGACGAGTGGCTCGCGGCCACCACCGCGGCGGCGATCGAAACCACCGACCACCTGCTGGGTGACGTCGCGCGGCTCGCCCACGCGACGCACGATGCGCCGGATCGCGAGCCGCGGCTTCGGGAGTTCGCCGCCACGTTCGCCGAACGGGCCTTCCGGCGGCCACTCTCCCCCGACCTGCGATCCCTGGTCGTCGATCGTGCGTTCGCCGATGCACCCGACCTCGACACGGGTCTCCGTCGGTCGCTGGTGGCGACGCTCGGCTCGCCGCGGTTTCTGTTCCACGAGGCCGACGGAGCCGACGACGCCTTCTCCACGGCTGCGCGGCTGTCGTTCGGTCTCTGGGACTCGATCCCCGACGAGCCGCTCCGGCAGGCGGCGGCCCGCGGCGAACTGGCGACTTCCGAACAGATCCGCAGCCAGGCGGAGCGGATGGTGCGGGACCGGCGAACCCGTGCCAAAGTCCGCGACTTCCTGTTCTCGTGGCTGCGGGTCGATCTCGGCCCCGAACTCGCCAAAGATCCTGCCCGCCATCCCGAGTTCACGCCGGAGGTGGCGGCCGACCTGCGGACGAGCCTCGAACTCTTCCTCGACGACGCGGTCTGGAACGGCGGCGATTTCCGGCGACTGTTCACCGACGACCAGCTGCCCATCAACGGCCGGCTCGCGCCGCTCTACGGCGCGACGCTGCCGGCAGATGCGGGCTTCTCACGCGTCCGGCTCGACGACGGCCGTCGCGGCGGCGTGCTCTCGCATCCGTATCTCATGAGCGTGCTCTCCTATCCCGCCTCCACGTCCCCGATTCACCGCGGCGTGTTCCTGGCCCGCAGCGTGCTGGGCAACACCCTGCGGCCCCCGCAGGAGGCGATCGCGCCGCTGCCTCCCGAGCAGCATCCCGAGCTCACCACCCGCGAACGGGTCGCGCTCCAGACGAGCAGCGTCGCCTGCCAGACCTGCCACACGCTGATCAATCCCCTCGGCTTCGCGCTGGAAGAGTTCGACGAACTCGGCCGCTTCCGCACCGCCGAGCGCTCGGCCAACGGCGCCAATCCGATCGACGCCTCGGGCTCCTACGCACCCCGCACGGGTCAAGCCATCGCCTTCCACGGCAGCCGCGAACTCGGCGCCTGCGTCGCCGCCAGCCACGACGCCCACGAGGCCTTCGTGCAGGCGGCGTTTCACGCCCTCGTGAAACAGCCGGTGCGGGCCTGGGGCGCCGACGCGCTCGACGACCTGACGAGGTCGTTCGCGGCCGGCGGGTTCGACATCCGCCGCCTGCTGGTCGATATCATGGTGGTGGCGGCAGTGCGGCCACGGCTCGACGTCGTCTCCGCTCCCGTCCCGGAGCCTTCCCCGTGACCGTGCCCTCCATCATGCCGCCCATGCCGCCCATGCCGCGGATTCCGCGGCGCGATCTGCTGCGTCGGCTCGGCATCGGCTCGGCGGCACTGCCCTTCCTCGGCAACTTGCCGAGCCTCGCAGCTGCGGCGACGGGACCGAAACAGCGACTCGTGATCGTGTTCAGCCCGGACGGCGTGGTGAAGAAGAACTTCTGGCCGTCCGAGCCGGCCGCATTCACCGATCACGACCTGCCGCCGATCCTCACCCCCTTCGCATCCTTCAAGGACCGGCTGCTGACGGTCAAGGGCGTCAACAACAACGTCACGGGGGACGGCGACGGCCACATGCGGGGCATGGGATGCCTGCTGACCGGCATCGAGCTCTTTCCGGGCAACGTGCAGGGAGGCAGCGACACGCCCGCCGGCTGGGCGAGCGGCATTTCGATCGACCAGGAGATCCGCAATCACCTGCAGTCCAGCCACGGCACCGCCACCCGCTTCGGCTCGCTGGAGTTTGGCGTGCTCGTGCCCAACAAGGCCGACACCTGGACGCGGATGGTCTACGCGGGTCCCAACAGGCCCATAGCGCCGATCGATGATCCCTACCAGATGTTCGCCAAGCTCTACGGCGAAACGAAAGACCGCGAGAGCCTGCGGAGCGTGCTCGACGAGGTCCGCGAAGACCTCGCCCGCATCGCCGCCACAGTGCCGGCCGAGGATCGCCGGATTCTCGAGGAGCATGCGACGCTCGTCCGCGGCCTGGAGCGCGACCTTGCCGACCACCGTACCGCCGTCACGCACCCCGTGCCCGTCCTCGAGCAGGGCGTGATCGAGCAGAACGACCAGATGCCGCGAATCAGCCGGATGCAGACCGAACTGCTCGTGTCGGCGCTCGCCGCCGACTTCACCCGGGTGGCCACGCTGCAATACACCAACTCCGTCGGCCAGCCCCACATGACGTGGCTCGGCGTCGACGAGGGGCAGCACGAGCTCTCCCATGAGCCCAACTCCAACGACGCGGCGCAGGAGAAGCTCACGAAGATCAACACCTGGTATGCGACGGAGATCGCCCACCTCGCGAGGCGGCTCGCCGAAACCCCCGAACCTGGCGGCGACGGCTCGCTCCTCGACCACACCACCATCGTCTGGACCAACGAACTCGGCGAGGGCAACTCGCATTCCCGCAACGACATTCCCTGGGTGCTCGTCGGCGGCGGCCTCGGGTTCGCCACCGGCCGGGCCCTCGCGTTTTCGGGCGTGCCCCACAACCGACTTCTGCTGACGCTTGCCCATGCGATGGGGCACACCGGCCTCGTGCGGTTCGGCAACCCCGACCACTGCGGCGACGGGCCGCTGACGGGCCTTGCCTGACCGGCAGGCAGCGATCATGCTGCCCGGGGCATGACCGCTTCCCCGCCAGCCACCGACTCCACACACCGCGCCGTCGCGACGATCACAACGGCAAGGCGAACGCTCGTCACCGGACTGGTGGCCGCTGATGCTGCGGTGGCCGTGGCCGCCTTCAACCTGGCCGAAGCGGCGGGAGCGGCCGTCGATCCGGGATCGCCGGAAACCGCCCGCGTCTCGGGGCCGATGCTCGCCCGGATCGGCGGGGTGACCGCGGCGCCAGAGGAACTCCGCGATCGGGCCGATCTCGTGCTCCTGTGGTTCTGCAATCCCGAGCGGGCAGCGGCCGGATTCATCGAGCGGTTCGTGGCCCCTTCCCTGGACGGCCAGCCGCGGCTGACGATCGCCGTCGGTCCGGCTCTCCCGCACCCTCTCGAACCACATCATCGACACCTCGGCATCGCCACCGACGCGGCCGTCGATCTCGCCCGGCTCGTCGAGGCGTTGATTCGTGGCGTCGAGACCGATGACGCGGCGTGCAGTTCCGCCACGCTCGCGGCGGCCCGCGAACTGGCCACTGCCATCGCCGCCGCCCGCACCGTGGCGATCGTGACCGACTGGTCGGCCGACCACGTGGGGCTCGCCGCGTGGAGCACGACGTCGCTCGTGCGGGTAATGGCGCACGAAAAACCGGCCTTCGAAGTGCCGCTTGGCGACCGCGATGACGACGCGATCGCCGCCTGCAACTGGAGATATGGCGCGGCCGGTGCGATCGAGCGGGCCGACCGCCGCGGCGGCCGGTTCCTTCCCGCCGAGGCCGATGCCGTGCGGCTGATCGACCACCGCGAGGTGGACTGCGTGATGGTCGTGGGCGAGGCGACCGCCGAGGTCGCGGCGGCGATCGACCGGGCCGCCGGCGCTGTGTCCGTGATCCGACTCGCGGCTGATGCGTCGTCGCTGGAGTCGCTCGCAGCCCACGTGGCCGCGGTGGGAGCGACCGCATGACAGCAACCGCCTCCGACCGGATCGCACTCATCGGCGGCACGATCCACGACCCGGCTACCGGCCGCGACGGCGTCGTCGATGACATCTGGATCGCGGCTGGCTCGATCGTCGCCCGGCCGGCTGATCCAAGCGGCTACACGCACATCGACTGCAGGGGCCTCGTCGTCATGCCGGGCGGCGTCGATCTCCACAGCCACGTCGCCGGGCCGAAGGTGGGTTTTGGCCGACGGGTCGCGCCGCAGCTCGCCCGCAGCCCCGGCACACCAGCGGCGGTGCCCACGATCCACGCCACCGGCGCGGCCTACGCCGCCCTCGGCTACACCACCGTCTTCGACGCCGCGATTGCCACGTCGGCCGCGGCCATCGCCCACCTCGAACTCGCCGATCTGCCGATCCTCGACAAGGGCATCTACCTGCTCGCGGCCGACGATGCGGCGGTGCTCGCCGCGCTCGCGCGGGGCCATGCTCGCGACACTGAGCGGCTCGTTGGCGATGCGGTTCGTGCGGGCCGCGGCTGGACTGTCAAAGTCGCCAATCCTGGCGGCGCGGCGTTCTGGCGGAAGGGCCGCGGCGATCATCACGACCTCGACGCGGCGATTCCCGGCCATGACCTCACGCCCCGGCAGCTGCTCCAGCGGCTCGCCGACACGGTGCAGGCGCTCGAGCTGCCGCATCCGCTTCACGTGCACACGGCGAACCTCGGCCTGCCGGGCAACTGGCGAACGCTCCTGGAGACGATGCGATCGCTCGACGGCCGCCGAGCCCACCTCGCCCACGTGCAGTTCCACAGCTACTCCGGGGGAGACCTCGACGAGGGCTCGTTCGGCTCGGGCGTGGCCCCGCTCGTCGAGTTCTTCAACGCCCACGACTCGCTCACGCTCGACGTCGGCCAGATCCTGTTCGGCGAGACGGTGGCGATGACAGGCGATTCGGCCGCGGCCGAGCACCTTGCGCATGCCACGGGCGTGCCCTGGGTCTCGCACGACCTCCACCTCTCCGGCGGTTGTGGCGTCTTGCCGATCGCATACAAGGAGAAGAGCCTGATCCACGCCTGGCAGTGGGCGATCGGCCTGGAGTGGTTCCTCTGTGCGACCGATCCCTGGCGGGTCGCGCTCACCACCGACCATCCCAACGGCGCCCACTTCACCGCCTACCCGCACCTGATGGCGCTGCTCGGCGACGCCGCCTTCCGGCGGGCCGCCTTCGACCGCATCCATCCAGCCGTGCGAAAACGGAGCCCGCTCAAGGATCTCGACCGCGAGTATTCGCTCCAGGAACTCTGCATCGTGACGCGGGCGGCACCGGCCCGGATCGCAGGGCTCGTGCGGAAAGGTCGGCTCGACCCCGGCGCCGACGCCGACCTCACGCTCTACCGCCCTGACCGCGACCTCGCCCGGATGTTTTCAGTGCCCGCCAAGGTCTTCAAAGCCGGCGTGCTCGTCGCCGAAGACGGCCACGTGCGTGCCACTCCCTCGGGCGGCACGCTCGCCGCCTCGTGATCAGGCGGCACCGTCGATCGCCGCGGCAAACCCGGCAACCATCCGCTCGACGGGAAACGCCTCGCTCGCCCGCGCCCGGGCCGCGGCGCCGAACCCCGCCGCCTCCTCGGGCTTCTCGAGCAGCGTGAACGCCCGCCGCGGAAACTCGCTCTCCGGCAGTGGCGGCACGATCCAGCCCGTCTCGCCGCTCACCACCAGCTGCCGGGCCGCGTCGCTCGCTACCGCCACGGCCGGCACACCCCGCGCCATGGCGTCGAGGATCACGCCGCCGCACGCCGTCGTGCCCGACTGCCAGACGTAGTTCACCTGGCCGAGCAGATCGGGGAGCACATCGCAGTGGGGCATCACGAACAGCCGCTCGGCGAGCTGCTGCACGCGGGCCCGCCGCCAGAGCCGCCGCAGCTGCGGGCCGCCGCCGACGAGCACGTGCTGCATTCCCTTGCGGACCACGCCCAGCTGGTCGATGCCCCAGATCAGCCGCTCGAGGCGGGCCTCGGCCACAAGCGGCGTCACGGAGAGCGTCCAGTTGCAGGCGGGGTCGAGGCCGAGCCGCGCAGCGAGTGCCTCGCGGGAACTCCCCGCCCCCTCGTCCGCCACGATCCCAGGCACCACCGTCACGATGCGGTCGCTCCGAACGCCACACTGCCGGCATGAGTCGGCCACGCCGTCGGAGGCCGCCACCACGCAATCAACGCCACGCACCGCGCGGCCTGCCCTCGCGCTCGCCGGCACCGCCACATGGGCCACCGTGCGCATCCGCGGGAAGACGAGGCGGGCCGCGGAGGTCAGCGCCGCCTGCCGCCGTCCGAAGGAGAGGAGCGTGCCCGCCCCGAGCCGCCGCGCGAGCCCGGCGAGCCGAAGCGTCGCGGCGATGTCGGGCACCGGCCGCCGGCCGAGTTCATGGACGGCAAGGCCGGCGCCGCGAAGCCGCGCCGCCAGGCCGCCGCCGGCCGAGGTGATCGCGACGTGAACGTTTCGGCCATCCGCCGCGAGCCCGCGGGCGAGCAACTCCACCTGCCGGCCGATGCCGACGGCGTCGAGCCCACGGACGGCGATCAGGAGGGGCTGGCGGGCTCGGTGCATCGTGCCTGAGAGGCGCGGGCGGCGGCGATGTCGTCGTCGTCGAGCGCCGCGAGGTGCGGAAGATGCCGAAGGTCGCCGTCGAAATCCAGCCCGTAGCCGACGACGAACTTGTCGGGGATCTCGAAGCCGACGAAGTCGGGCTCGATGTCCACTTCCGACCGCCCGGTCTTCCTGAGGAGCACGAGCGACCGCACGCTGGCCGCACCGCGACGGCGGAGCTCCTGGAGCAGCGCCTTGAGCGTGTGGCCGGTGTCGAAGATGTCGTCCACCAGAAGCACGTCCTGACCGGCGAGATCAGGGAGGAGGTCGAGTCGCAGTTCCAGTTCACCTGGTCGCGTGGCGGTGCCGCGGTAGCTGCTCGCCCAGACCATGCTCACCGTCACCGGCCCCTCGAGCCGGCGGATCAGGTCGGCCACGAGCACGATGCTGCCGGTGAGCACGCCGACGACCGTGATGGGCCGGCGGCCGACCTCGCGCTTCACGTCGTCTGAGAGCCGGCCGATGCCGGCGGCGAGGTCGTCGGCCGAAAGGAGGATTTCCATCGTGTCGCTATCCTGCGAGTCGAGTGCCGCCCCGTGGGACCCTGGCGGTGGAACGAGCAGAATAACGGCCAGACGGTCGGCTAGAATAGTGGTCGTTTTCCCCCGCTGGGCCGCTCCCCGAATGCCTCCACCGCGAGCCCACTGGTCCGTGATCGAGGTCGGCGGTCATCCGTGCGAACTCCACGCACCCCCCGATCCCCTCCCCGGCCGGGCGGTGATCTACCTGCATGGCGTCCGCGAGCGGTGGCTGCAGGACATGCCGGCGCTCACGGCCCTCGTGGAGCAGCACCGACTCCCGGTGATCGCCCCGCGAGCAGGCCGCTCGTGGTGGCTCGACCGGATCGTGCCCTCGTTCGACCGCGATACCACGCCGGAGCGGTATGTGACGGAGACGATCCGCGGCGAGGTCGCGAGGCGGTTCGGCGTGACGCCTCCCGGCATCGCCTTGGTAGGCACGAGCATGGGCGGCCAGGGGGCGCTGCGGATCGCCTATCGGCACCCGGCGACGTTTCCGGTGGCCGCCGCGATCGCGCCGGCGATCGACTTTCACCAGGCGATGCGGCAGGCGGGCGACCGCGACGATGGCGAATACTACGACACGCTCTGGCAGCTCTTCGGCGACGTCGAGCGGGCCCGGCAGGACACCGCGATCCTCCACGTGCATCCGCTCAACTGGCCGAGGCATCAGTGCTTCGCCAGCGACCCGGACGATCTCCACTGGCATGACGGCGCCGCCCGACTGCACAGCAAGCTGGTGGCGCTCGGCATCCCGCACCGATCGCTGCTCGAGCCGCGCGGTGGTGGCCACAGCGTCGAGTATTACGACAAGGTCGCCGGCGACGTGATCCAGTTCGTGCTCGATGCGCTCGACCAGGAGTCGCGACGGCTGGCGTGAGGGCCCTCCCAACGCTCACGCGCCCGAGGCCTTACGGCCTACGGCTTTCACGATCCTGTCCAAGCCCAACGCCGTAAGGCGTGGGACGCGGCCAGGACAACCGCCGCCCCAACACTCGCGCGCCCGAGGCCTCACGGCCTACGGCTTTTACGATCCTGTCCAAGCCCAACGCCGTAAGGCGTGGGACGCGGCCACAACAACCGCCGCCCAGCGTCAACGCCCCTACGTGCC
>JBBAVQ010000042.1:0-14744 GCA_040397625.1 Pirellulales bacterium
GTCGTCGTACATCCGGATCTCCTCCAGGATGACGAGCTTCTCGGTGTCGAAGTCCGCGCCGCGGAGCGCCGGCCGCATCATTGCCGCGAGCAGTTCGACCGCCTCGTGCTGCTGCTCCGGCAGGACCGACGCGTAGTAGACGGTGTCTTCCTCGCTCGTGAAGGCGTTGGCGCTGGCGCCCATGGCGTCGAAGCGGTGATTGATCTCGTCGCCGCTGATGCCGGGAGTGCCCTTGAACACCATGTGCTCGAGGAAGTGGCTCACGCCGGAGACGTCGTCGTTCTCGTCGCGGGAACCGGTTGCCACGAAGAAGCCCACGCTCGTCGAGACCGCCGCGTCGGACGTCTCGGCAATCACGTCGAGGCCGTTGGGAAGCCGTTCATGCAGGAAGGGCATGGCGAACCTCCAGCGGCTCCTGGCCGAGCGACACGACCGTGAGGTCGCGGGGTGGATGGTCGGCCAGCCAGGCCTCGATCCCGGCCACGTCGAGCCGATCGTATCGCTCCAGCTCCTCCGCGAGCGTCCGCAGGGCCTTGAGGTGATACCACTGCCGGGCGATGGCGCCGGCCCGGGCGGCGCTCGATTCCTGCTGCATGATCAGGCCGCTCTTGGCCCTGGCCTTCACGCGGTCCACCTCGTCGCGGGTGATCGTGCCCGGCAGGCGGGCGATCTCGGCAAGCATCACGTCGAGCGTCTCCTGAGCCCGGTCGGCTGATGTGCCCGAGTAGCAGACGGCGTGGGCGAACTCGCGGCTCGTCTGATAGCCCGCCGACACGGTGTAGCAGAGCGCGCGCCGCTCGCGGATCTCGGTGAAGAACCGCGAACTCGGGCCGCCGCCGAGCACGGCCAGTGCCGCCGTCGCTTCGTGCGAGGCGTCGTCGCGGTAGGGAGGCTGCGGCCAGCCCACCGCGATGTGGGTCTGCTGGGCGTCGTGCGGCACATGCAGGGTGGCCGGGCCTCGCGGTCCGGTGGCCACCGCCGCGGTGGCCGCAGCCTGCCAGTCGCCGAGGAGAGCCTCGATGCGGCGCACGAAGTCGTCCCACTCGATGCGGCCGGCGACCGACACGATCATGCCGGACGGCTGCAGGTGCCGACCGACGAATCCGCGCACGTCGTCGATCTCGATCGACTCGACCTCGGCGGAGATGCCCTCGGTTGGCATGCCCCAGGGCGCGGGAGACTGGAGCCGGCGAAGCGCGGCGAGGGTGCGGTGGGCCGGTTCGTCCTCGATGCCCGCGAGGTTCTGGAGCACCATCTGCCGCGCTGCGGGGAGTTCGTCGGCGGGGAGCAGCGGCCGGCGGAGGATGTCGGCATAGATCGGCAGCACCTCCGGCAGCTGGCGGGCCACCATCGCCCCCGACACGCTGATATGGGTGCTCGACACGCCCTCCGCCAGCTGCACGCCGGCGGACTCGAGATCCTCGACCAAGCGACGGCTGTCGCGGATGCCCGCACCACGCAGGCACATTTCACCGGTGACCGTCGCCAGCCCGCACTTGCCCGCGGGGTCGTGGATGGCGCCGGCCGGGGCGTGAAAGGCAACCGCCACCGACTCGAGTTCGGGCAACCGCTCGCCGACGATCGTGATTCCGTTGCCGAGAGTGGCCGAGTGGAGCGACTGCTTCAACGCGGGGTGCCTTCAGGGGAATAGCCGGCTGCAGAGGGAGCCGGGCCACGCCACCCTAGGCCATGACAGCGGCTTCGTCCACCACTTTGTACACCGTCCGCACCCGGCGGAAGCCGAGCCGTTGGTAGAGGCGGACGGCCCCGGCGTTCTCCACCGTGACCTCGAGCGACACCCGCCCGACACCGTGCATCCGAAAGCCCGCCAAACACCGCTCGATGAGGCAGGTGCCCAGGCCCAGGGCCCGGTGACCGGGAACCACGCCGATGTTCTGGATCATGCCGGTGCCACCGCGCTCGGCGACACCCTGAATCGTGCCGCACCACTGGAGGGTTTCGGGAGTCGATCCATGCGCGATCAGCCAGGTGGCGTTGGGCAGAAACCCGGACTTGTTGCGGATTTCCCGCATCAGCCGGCGGCAGCCCTCGAGGCTCCCAAGGCATGGAAAGACGAGGGAGTCGATTTCATCGCGGAACGACCGAAACTTGGTGCGGGCGTGGATGTCGAGTACCGCCTCGTTCCAGGGGACGAGCCGATAGTCGGACGGGAGGGCGGCCGCGAATCGGGGGACGGAAAGGTCCACCTCCATCCGATACCGCTTGAAATAGGTCGAGTCCATCGAAAGTTTCCTCGCGCCCGCTCGACGCAGCCGATGCCCGAACGTAAGTCTGCCACGCGATACGGTCAACGCGCCGGTGGTTTCGAGGATTCCACATCGGGCGAAACGAGGGCGGCGTTGTCGCCGGCCGGGAAGGGCAGGTATGATTTTGAAGCCTCAAAAAATGATTTTTGACTCCCCAAAAACTGGTGCGGCGGCCTTCGTGGCCCGGATGTGGCCGAATGGCCCGGCGGTTTGCTGGCTCGCCCTTATCGCCGGCGGGCTCCTCTGCCTGACCCCCGGCTGCGGCGGACAGGGGGCATCCCGGGCGAAAGCTGACGGTGGGCCGTTGCGGGTGGTGGCGACCACGACCGTCGTCGCCGACCTCGTGAGGCAGGTGGGGGGCGACCGGGTGGCCGTCGAATGCCTGATGGCCGCCGGCATCGACCCCCACTCCTACAAGCCGACGCCCCGCGACGCCGACCGGCTCGCCGGGGCCGACCTGGTGGTGGCCAGCGGACTCCACCTCGAGGGGAAACTCACCGACCTCCTGGAGCGGTTGGGCCGGAGCCGCCCGGTGGTGCTGGTCGGCGACGCGCTTCCGGAGGACGACCTGATCGCCGTCGGCGGCAACCTCTTCGATCCGCATGTCTGGTTCGATGCTCGGCTCTGGAGCCGTGGCGTGGCCCCCGTGGCGGAGGCTCTCTCGGCTGCCGACCCCGCCCATGCCGAGGCGCATCGCGGTCGCGCCGCAGCCTACGTTGCGAGGCTCACGGCGCTCGACGAGCGGCTGCGGACGCAGATCGCCGCGATTCCAGCTGACCGCCGCGTGCTCGTCACCGCGCACGACGCCTTCCGCTACTTCGGCCGCGCCTATGGCATCGAGGTTGTGGGCGTGCAGGGCACGAGCACCGAGAGCGAGGCAGGCCTTGCCGACATCAACCGCCTGGTCGATCTCGTGGCCTCGCGAGGCATTCCCGCCGTGTTCATCGAGACGAGCGTCTCGGATCGGAGCGTGGCCGCGCTCCGCGAGGGCGCGCGGGCACGCGGGCACGATGTCGGCGTCGGCGGCACCCTCTACTCCGATTCGCTCGGCGGGCCAGGCAGCGGCGCCGAGACCCTCGAGGCGGCGCTGGAGTCGAATGTGGCGGCGATCGTGGCGGCCCTGGCGCATGCGTCGGAAACCCGGGGGGAGAGTGCTCCGTGACGCCGCCGACCCGGCCGCTCGTCGAACTGCACGACGTCACGGTCGCCTACGGCCGGCGGCCGGTGGTCTGGAATGTCGATCTCGTGATCGACGAGCCGTGCCTGTTCGGAATCATCGGCCCCAACGGTGCCGGCAAGAGCACGCTGCTCAAGGCGGCGCTCGGCCTCGTGCCGCTGGTGGGGGGCGAGGTGCGGTTCTTCGGCGAGCCGCTCGGCCGTGTCCGTTCCCGCGTGGGCTATGTGCCGCAGCGGGAAACGGTGGACTGGGATTTCCCGGTCAACGTCATGGATGTGGTGCTGATGGGCACCTACAGCCGTCTCGGCTGGTTTCGTCGGCCGGGCGACCGGGAGCGACGGCTTGCCCGTGAGTGCCTCGACCGCGTGGGGCTGGCCGATGTCGCGGGTCGCCAGATCGGCCGGCTATCGGGCGGCCAGCAGCAGCGGGTGTTTTTGGCACGGGCCCTGGCCCAGCAGGCCGACATCTACTTTCTCGACGAGCCGATGGCGGGCGTTGACGTGCGGTCGCAGGAGCGGATCTTTCACGTGCTCGACGATCTCAAGGCCGCAGGCAGCCTCGTGGTGGTCGTGCATCACGATCTGCGGACCGCCGCCGAATGGTTTGACCGCGTCGCCCTCGTCGATCGCCGCGTGGTCGCCGCCGGCCGGACGAGCGAGACGCTCACGCCGGAGAACCTGCAGCGGACCTACGCCGGCCACGTGGACGTGCTCGACGACCTCGCCCAGGCCATCGCGGCACGGGGGCGAACGCCATGACCGCGGCGGCCGGCCTCGTCTCCTACAACACGGTCGTCGTGGCCTTGGGCGTGGCGGCGGTCGGGTTTGCGGCGGGCGTCGTCGGCAGTCTGTGCGTGCTGCGGAAACGGGCGCTCGCCGGCGACGCCGCGGCGCACGCCACGCTCGTGGGCGTGGCCTGCGCCTTTCTCGCGACCGGTCGTCGCGACCTGGTCACGCTGCTCTCGGGAGCGCTCGTAGCCGCGTGCGTCGGCCTCGGCATGCTCGTCCTCCTGCGGCGGTTCACCCGCACCCGCGACGACGCGGCGACGGCGCTGGTGATTGGCGTCTCCTTCGGCCTGGGGATCACGCTCGTGTCGGGCCTGCCCGCGTGGGGCTACGCCAACTCCGCCGGACTCGAGCAGTTCCTCCTCGGCCACACCGCGGCCCTCACGGCCCGGGATGCGTGGCTGCTCGCGGTGGTGGCCACCGTGGCCGCGGCGGTGGTCGCGGCGATCCTCAAGGAGGCGACGCTCGTCGCCTTCGACTCGGCCTTCGCGGCGGCGACCGGCTGGCCGGTGAGCGGAATCGACTATGCGATCGTCGGGCTGGTGGCGCTGATGGTCGTGGCAGGTCTGCCGGCGGTTGGCGCCGTGCTGGTGACGGCCCTGGTGGTGATCCCGCCGGTGGCGGCCCGCTTCTGGACCGATCGCGTGGGGACGATGGTCGTGCTCTCGGGCCTGATCGGCCTGGTGGCGGCACTGGCGGGCGTGGCGGTGAGCGCGACTCGTCCGGGCCTCGCCACCGGACCGCTGGTGGTGATCGCCGCCGCAGTGGTGTTCGCGATCTCGTTTTTCTGCGCTCCGCATCGGGGCTGGATCGCGCGGCGTGCCGAGGCCTCGCAGGGCATGGCATCGCAGTGGAGCGACGGCGACGGGGAGGTGGGCCCATGACGTCGTGGCTGCAGCTGGGTGACCCCGGGGTTGGCTTGGGAGGCATCCATGCCTGGGCGATGGCGACGGCCGCGGTCATTGCGGCGTCGTGCGGGCTGGTGGGCACGCTGCTGGTCGTCAGGCGGATGAGCCTCGTGGGGGATGCGATCAGCCATGCCGTGCTCCCGGGGATCGCGGTGGCCGTTCTGGCCGGCGGCCGTCCAGGCGGGCCGCTGGTATTTTTGGGGGCGGTGGCCGCCGCCATGCTCACGGTCTGGCTGACGCAGGGCCTGCGGGCGGCCGGCGGCCTCGCCGAGGACGCCGGCGCGGGCGTCGTGTTTACGACGCTGTTTGCGATCGGCGTGGTGCTCGTCGGCCTCGCGCCACCGGGCACCCACCTCGACGCCGCCTGCGTGCTGTATGGCGAACTCGCCTTCCTGCCATTCGACACGATCTCGATCGCGGGCCACGCCGTGCCGCGGGCCTTCGTTGCGGGCGCGACCGTACTCGCCGGCCTGGTCGCAGCGGTGGTGGCGACGTGGAAGCTGCAGGTGTTCACCGCGTTTGATCCGGCTGGTGCCCGGGCCGCAGGCCTTCCGGTGGTTGGCGTGACCGCCGGCCTCCTGGCCGCGACGGCGGTGGCCACGGTGGCGAGTTTCGACGCCGTGGGCGCCGTGCTCGTCGTGGCGATGCTCGTGGCGCCCGCGGCGGCCGCAGAACTGCTCACGCGCCGGCTCCACCGCATGGCGGCGGTGGCGATGGCACTCGGCGCCGTGGCCGCCTGCGTCGGGTATCTCGCGGCCTGGCGGCTGCACACGAGCGCCGCGGGCATGATCGCCGTGGTGCTTGGCCTGGAATATGCCGCCGCGGCGGTGCTTGCTCCCGACGATGGGCTCGCGGCCCGGCTGATCAGCCGCGTCCGGCTCGCCTGGCGAGTCGCCCGCGAGGACAGGCTCGCCACCGTGTGGCGGGCGGAGGAGTCGGGCAATCACTCCGCGGCGCGGCCGCACACGCCCCACGAGGCAATGGTCGTTCGGTGGCTCGAGTTCACCGGCCACCTCCTTCGCGACGGCTCGTCGTGGCGGCTTTCGCCGGCGGGGCGTCGCGAGGCGGAGAACGTGGTGCGGTCGCATCGGCTTTGGGAAGCCTGGCTCGGTCGCCACGCCGATCTCCCGCTCGATCATCTGCATCCGCCAGCCGAGTGGGTGGAGCATCATCTGGGCGCCGAGATGCGGGAGCGACTGGAGGCCGACATGGACGAGCGGGCCGCCGACCCGCACGGCCGCGAGATCCCGCCGGAAGCGTGACGGTTGGCCGCGCGCTCCATCAGGAAGCCCAATCGCGTGAGCGATGGGGGCATGCTGGTCGCGCCGCGGGGGGCTGCCCATGCCATTGCGCCGGACGCTCGCTTCGGTCATCCTGACCGTCGCTCGCTCGATGCTGACGTCGCTTCGCCATCCTGGCTTCGCTTGTCAGCAACGCCGGCTCCACGGCACGGGCAGCCCCTCGCTCCATCAGGAAGCCCAATCGCGTGAGCGATGGGGGCATGCTGGTCGCGCCGCGGGGGGCTGCCCATGCCATTGCGCCGGACGCTCGCTTCGGTCATCCTGACCGTCGCTCGCTCGATGCTGACGTCGCTTCGCCATCCTGGCTTCGCTTGTCAGCAACGCCGGCTCCACGGCACGGGCAGCCCCTCGCTCGATCAACGAGGAGCCGCAGGGCTTCAGCGTGCGGTTGGGCTCAGGTTGGAGACCTGTGCTTCGTGAGAAGCGGTGCTGCTGCCTGCCCGTAGTGCAGGTTTTCAACCTGCGGCACAAAAACTCGCTGCTATCAATGCGATGCGTGAAGCCGCCGGAGGGTTGCCAGGTTGCGGCGGTCAACCGCGGGGGACGGCTTGCCGTCGGGGCCTTCCTTCGGCGTTTCGAGGATGAACGGAATGCCGGCGAGCTTCGGATGATTGATCAGCAGCCGAAACGCCTCGCGGCCGATCTTTCCCTTGCCGATGGCCTCGTGGCGATCGACCCGCGAGCCACATTCCCGCTTCGAGTCGTTGGCGTGGATCACCTTCAGCCGCTCGAGGCCGATGTGGCGGTCGAATGCCCGGAGGGTCTCGTCGAGCGCCGCCTTCGGGGCGAGCGCGTAGCCGGCCGCAAACACGTGGCAGGTGTCGAGGCACACGCCCACCCGTTTCTTGAGGCCAGGCTGGGCGTCGATCGCGTCGAGCATCGCTCCGATCTCCTCGAATGAGGCTCCGAGGCACGAACCCTGGCCCGCCGTCGTCTCGATGAGGATGCCGCCGGCCAGCCCGGAGGTCTGTGTGAGCGCCTCGGCGATCCCCGCGGCCGCCCGGGCGACCGCCACGTCGGCTGGCTGCTCCCCCGCGGCTCCGGGGTGCGCCACGACCCATGGGATGTCGAGGCGGACGGCCCTCCGCACCTCCTCGGCGAGCGCGGCGATCGACTTCTTGCGGAGGGTGGCGTCGGCGGCAGCCGGGTTGATCAGGTAGGAATCATGGACCACGACCACCTTCAAGCCGGCGTCGCGGACGGCGTCGCGGAAGGCCTCCGCCTCCGTCTCGTCGAGCGGCTTGACCGCCCATTGGTTGATGTTGCGGGTGAACACCTGCAGGCAGTCGCAGCCCGTCTCCACGGCTCGTTCGACGGCCCGGGACAAGCCTCCCGCGATCGAATGGTGGGCGCCCAGGGGCGGAAGGTGTCCGGCGGTGGGACGGCGGGGCATGGCGGTTCTCCGGGAAGGCCCGGTCAGTCTACGGGGAGATGTCGATTTGGCCTGTCCGGCTCGGCCTTCTACACTGTTTCTCGTCGGCCGAGGGCCGCAACCGGAGGCTCTGCGATGGACTACATGCTCGTACACGTGGCGATTACGGCCTGCATCGCCGCCGTGGCGGGAGCCGCCGCGATGATCGCGATGCGGCCGCTGCGGGCTGCCCGCCAGGCGGAGCGGCTCGCCCGAGCCCAGCGCGACTTCCACCGCCAGCGGGAACTTCTCGAGGCCAAGTTCATCGAGCGGGCAGCTGCCACCGGTAAGCCGCGGGGGCTGCGGTGGGTGGACGTCGAGTTCGATGACGACGTGCTCTATGCCCGCGACCGCAAGAGCCGCCGGCTCAAGGCGCTCGTCGCCATCGAGGTGAGTTTCGAGGCGGTGGAGGGGGGCGGCATGGAGGAGGTCGAGGCCGTCTCGCGGGTGCGGGCGGCCACGGCCGAGTTCATCCACGATGGCGACCGCTGGGGCACCCAGGGCCGCGTCTATTTCAACCTCGCCCCGTCGGCCGCGGTGAAGTATCTCGCCAGCGACCTCGAGCTCGTCGCCGAAGAGCACGCGGCAACCCGTTGACGCGACGCTTCAGCGCTGGAGCGCGAGCGGGTAGTCGGTCGTTCCTGGGACGATCTCGACGACCAACGGTGTCGTCGCCAGAGAGCCGTAGCGTTCGGGGATCGGCCGGTTCGCCAGGGCTGCGTAATAGGCCTTCTGTCTCGCCGGCGTGTCGGCGCGATACTCCTGCATGTCGGCGGGCGGCGGTTGCTCATGCACCGTCACCTTATAGGTTCCGGCGCACAGGCCCTCGCCGACTCCACTGGTCGCGCGGAACGCCGCGTCGTCTCCGGCCTCGGCCATTCCCAACAGGTCGCCGCCGAAGCCGGCAAAAGCAGGGGTGAACTCGAGCCGCACCTTGGGCAGCGGCTTGCCGTCAAGCGTCACCGTGCCGGCTGTCCGCACCATCGGCGGCCGCGACCGCCCGCAGCCGGCGGGGAGAACGGCGAAAACCACGACCGCGACGACAACGCACGGCCACCGGGCGATCACGTCGTGGGCCCTCATGGCAGCATCGCCGGTTGACCATCGGAGGGATTGGTGAGGCGGCGGAAAAGGTCCAACGAATCGGTGTCGGCCCCATCAAGTTTCAGGAACTGCACGCTCCCATCGCCCATGACGTAGCCAGAGATCTCGCCGTGCCCGCTTCCGAAGGCGTGCACCCGCAGGCGGTTGTAGGTGACGTTACCACGGCCGTTGGCGGGGATCGTCCAGTTGGCAGGCACGCGGGAACCGGCGAATAGGTCGAGGCCGGACCGCGAGTTATTCCAGGCCCAACCGCGGCAGCTCGGCAGATCGACGCAGGCCATACCGGAGGCCTGGACGAAGTTGTCATCCTTGGAGAATCGCTCACCTGCCATAATCGTCTTTGAGAGCCCGTCGGAGACGTCTTTGATCGTTCGCCGCTGGTTGATCTGAAACATCCCATTGAACCACTCCTTGGCATTGGTGGCATTGATCGATTCGTTCAGCCAGTCCCAATGGTTCTGTCCTGCATTCCCGACATAGCTGTTCACAGAGAAGAAGCTTGATTGGTAGGTGATCGGGTTCGCAGGAACGAAGTCTGACGGGCAGACAAGGTGCGACACGCGCTGGGCGCCGGGTGCCATGGCCGAGTTCGAGGTGGAGTTACTCGCTGATGACGTGCGCAGATCGAGCTGCGAGTAGAGCGCCGCATGCTCAGAAAACGGGAGCGAGAAGATGAACAGGTTGCCGAATAGCCCAGGGATCGGGGGCGTGGTGGTGATGAGCTTTTGCGTAACCGGTGGGCTGCTTGCGAGGAGGTCGGGGACGTTCAATCCCGGCGGGAACATCTTGCGGGCGTCGTGGTAAGAGATGAACGAGAGCCCGAGTTGCCGCAGGTTGTTGCCGCAGCTCGACCGCCGAGCCGCCTCACGAGCGCTCTGCACGGCGGGTAAGAGCAGCCCGATAAGCGTGGCGATGATGGCGATCACCACCAGCAACTCCACAAGCGTGAAACCACTCGGCTGGCTCTTGGTCGGTCGATGCACGGGAACCTCCCGCCGCTGTACTGGGTTTGAGGTGGAATCAGCCATCGCAAAAGCCGAAGTCTACACAAGCGGGGCTGAGTTGTCTGCGGGCCGGTGCTCTGCCGAGGCTCATCTGGCGGGGGGATGGAGGTGAGCGGGAGCGCCTGGTGGGAAAGTCGCAGAAAGTGTGCGGGTTGTGCCGCGAAAACGGCTGGCAGACGCGGTCCGCAGCCGATAAACCCCGGGGCTGGGGGAGGGATGCGATGCGGCGAGCGGGCGAGCGAGTCTTCATCGCGGCGGTGCTCCTCGCCGCAAGTGCCGGCTTGTGCGGCCGCGCCGGAGCCGCGTCCGACGCGAACTCGCCGGCGAGCGACACGAGCCGAGAGACGAGAGAGGCGGCCCAGCGGCACCTGCGGCTCGCCCGCGAACATCTCGCTGCGTCGTGCGAGATGCTGAAAAAGTGCGATCGTCACGCCGTGGACGGCTACTACGTTGCCTGCCAGGAGGCATGGGACGCGGCCTGGACCCTGCCCGAAGACCGCGACCTGCTGATCGACGCCGCCGACGCCTACGCCGACGCGCTGGCCGGGCTCCTCGAGGCCGCGCGACGCCACGAACGGCTCGGGAATGGCGGCTTGTGGGTGGGGCCGCGTGGCCGGGCGGTGCTCGTGCCCTTCAGGCCGCAGGCGCTCGCCGTCGATGCGGCGTGCATTGCGTCGATCGAGCCGCAGGGACAGGCGGACGATAAGCGGCTCAGCCGCCGCCATCTCCGCGATGGCTTCGGCCTGCCGGTGGTGGTTCGTGTGGCGAACGGTTCCACTCCCGAGGAACCGCAGGGCTTCGCGGCCCCGCGGCAATCGCTCGCCGCCACCGCCGTGCTCCGCTTCGCTGTGCCAGGTAACGAGAACTTCCTGCAGAAGTTCGCCGGTCCGGCGGCCCGGGATCACGCGCCGGCGGTGCTCGACCTGGCCAACCCCGTCGAGATCGCCGCCGTTCGCATTGGCCCCACCAAGCCCCACCTCGCCGCCGACCTTTCGGCGCCACTTCTGGACGTCCTCGATGGCACGCCGAAGTCGAGTATCGCCGGCTTCCTCCAGCCGTTCGGCGACGGCAGCACGCGGCCGCACCTCGAGATGCTCGAGCCGCATCAGCCGGGCCGGATTCCGGTGGTCTTCATTCACGGCCTCGCCAGCGACGAAGGCACGTGGTTCGACATGATCAACGAACTGCGGGCCTGGCCGGAGTTTCACCGTCGGTATGAGCCGTGGGTGTTTCACTATCCGACCGGTGCCGCCTTCCTGCAGTCGTCCGCGGAGCTGCGGCAGCAGCTCGCTGCGGCCGTTCGCCAGTGCGATCCCCAAGGGCGGGATCCCGCGATGCGCAACCTCGTGCTCGTCGGTCACAGCATGGGGGGGCTGCATGCGAAGCTCCAGGTCGTCGCCCCGGGCGATCAGGTTTGGCAGGCGGTGGCGAAGGTGCCGTTCGACCAGATTCGGCTGCGGCCCGAACTGCGGCGGCAGGTCGCCCGCGCCTACTTCTTCGAGCCGCTGCCGTTCGTCAATCGCATCGTCTGCATCGCGACGCCTCACAAGGGATCGGTGCTCGCCTCGCTGGGACTGGGGCGGCTCGCCTCGCTCTCCGTCCGCACGCCCCCCGAGTCAAAGCTGATTCACGACGAGGCCGTCCGGCTCAATCCGGGGAAGTTTCAGCGCGAGTACGAGCGGTCCACGCCGACGAGCGTCGATCTGCTGCAGCCCAAGTCGCTGATGCTCACGTCGATCGCCCGGCTCCGTCCGCCGTGCTGGGTGACGATGCACAGCATCGTCGGCGACGGGCACTCGTGGTGTGTCGGTGTCCGCGACGACTGCGTGGTGTCGGTCGAGAGCGCCCACACGGAGGGCGCGGTGAGCGAGGTCTACGTGCCCGCGACCCACACCAAGGTCCACCATCACCCGCGGACGATCGCGGAGGTGCGGCGAATCCTCGTGCAGCATCTGGCCGAGACGAGCCAGGCGACGACCGTGAGGCCGATGGGTAGTGCCGGTTCGGGCACCGCTGCGATCGTGCCCGTGGCGGCCGCGGCGCCGTAGGGGCCCGCGTCGAACAGCCCCGTCGAGAGGAAGTCGGCGGCGTCGAGGATGTCCACCACCCCGTCGTAGCCGAAGTCGCCTTCGTTCCACGAGGCGAGCGTTCCCGTGTCGAACCTGCCGCCGGCCAGGAAGTTGGCGGCGTCGAGGATATCGACGGTCCAGTCGAGGTTCGTGTCGCCCGGTGCGGCGTAGGACGCCGTCAGGGATCCGCCGCCGTTGTCGAGCCAGCCGACGCTGCGCGGGATCGACCGGGCGAGGTCGGCGGCCGCGGCACTCGAGGTGATGCCGCTCGTGCCATTCCAGGAGCCGTCGCCCCGGCCTTCGAGGATCCGGGCGATGAGCGTGGTCGGCGTGAGGCCGGACGCGATGGTGATACCGCCGGAGTTCACATCCACGAGGCCCGTCGCCGCGATCGAGAGGCTCGTCATGCCAGCGACCATAGCCGGAGCGATCGCGAGCGTTGCGCTCCCGCCCACGGTGACGGAACTCGACGCTACGATGCCGGGGGCGGCGATCAGCAGCGTGCCCTCGGCCACGCGAGTGGGCCCTGAGATCGTGCCGCTGCAGGCGAGCGTGAGCGTCTGGTCGCCGGCCTTCATGACGCCGGCGCCGGCCGGGGCGACGAGTTGCCCCCCCAGGATCACCTCGCCGGTACCGCCGGCAGTGTTCGTCACGGCGAACGTGGCATCCCCTTCGAGCGTCACCGTGCCGGTGGAGGTGGTGGTGCCACGATAGCGAATCGGCGGCAGCGAGGGGCTGACGAACACGCCTTGGTAGTCGAACGTGAGCGTGCCGGAACCGGCAACCGTGATCGGGCTGTCGAGTCCGGTGGTGACATGGTCTCCGGGTGATCCGGTCCGGCGGATCGCAAGCGTGCCGTTGGATTCGACCACGATCGCAGCCCCGGTGAGTTGCGTGCCAGCGCCAGTCGTCGCCGAGAGTTCGAGCGTGCCTCCGGCGAGTTGGACCTGGTTGCCCGCCGCGAGCATGCCCGTGATCGAACTGCCAGACCGGTCGAGGGTGACGACGCCCGCTTCGGCACGCAGCGTGAATGATGGCCCGATGGGGCCGGTCTGCGACAGCACCAGGCGGCCGTCGCCCCGCTGCACGAGCGTGCCTTCGCCCGCCACCGTGCCCTGGAAGGAGACGTCGTCGCTGCGGTCGAACACGAGCGACGTGCCGGCTGCGAGATCGAGGGGGCCGCTCGGCGAGATCGACCCTGCGGTGCCACCGTCGCCGACGACCAGCGTGCCGGCAAACAGCGTGGTGCCACCCGTGTAGGAGCTGGCGCCCGTCATCGTGACGGTGTTGCCTCCTTCCTTGAAGAGCCCGCCGCTTCCGGAGATCACGTTCGCCACGGTCAGGTCATCGGAGCGGTCGATCACCACTCCGGTGTCGGCGGTGGCGACCGCGATCGGCCCGGCAACCGAGCCGCCGCCTCCACCGGCGCCGAGGCGCACCCAGCCGCCGGCCACCGTCGTCGTGCCCGAGAATGTGTTGTCGCCCGCGAGCACGAGGTCGCCCGATCCGGACTTCAGAATCCCGCCTCCGCCGGCGATCGTGCCCGCGATCAGGATCGACGCGGCTCGTCCAGCCGAGAAGGTCGTCGTGCCCCCTGCCGTCTGGGTCAGCGCCGAGTTCAGGCTCACGGAAACGCCATCGGCGGTGGCCACGCTCGCCGAGGCGGGCAGGCGGATCGTGCCACCGACGAGTGAGTATCCATCGACCGCGAAGGCCAGGGCTCCGGCTGAAACGGTTCCCCCGATCGTCACCGTGCCGGGGGGGCCGGCGAACGTGGCCGTCGCCGACGCTGCGAGCGTGCCGACGGCCGTGCCATCGACGGTGGTGGCGAAGGTGGCCCCGCTGGCGGTCCACGTGCCCGAGCCGCCGATTCCGGCTGCCGGAATCGGATCCCAGTAGGTGCCATACACGGCGGGCGTGCTGCCCGCCACCACGAGGGAAAAAGTGTCGATGCCGAGGG
The DNA here is from genome assembly GCA_040397625.1 of Pirellulales bacterium. Classification (GTDB taxonomy): domain Bacteria; phylum Planctomycetota; class Planctomycetia; order Pirellulales; family UBA1268; genus QWPN01. The sequence goes on from JBBAVQ010000042.1 coordinate 13,987, forward strand.
CCTGCGCGTTGCTGCTGCCGCCGAGGCCGGCGTAGTCCCACCGCAGGTAGTACGGCGAGCCAACCGTAACCGAGAGCCCGGAGATCCGCAGCGGGCTCACCGTGCTCGAGGAGACCGGGATCGGGGCGATGGCGGCATCGGCGGGGTACGACTTGTCGCCGCCGGAGATACTCGTCCAGGTCGAGCCGTCGGGCGAGCCGTAAAACCTCCAGTCGAATGCCCGCGTGCCATTGCGGTATTTCTCGTAGATCCAGCCGATGTCGAGCGACGAGATCGTGCTCTCGGTGTCATTGGTCAACCCGAACAGGATCGACCGCGGGCTCGCGAAGCCCCCGCTGCTGAGAAAGCCGATGGCCTTGTCGGTGCCGGTGGCCGCCGTGCCGTTGACGAACAGGTAGGCACCTCCCGCGCTGTTTGAACTCAATGTGCCGCTGCCGAGCGTGCCCGCGAGCTGCGTGGTGGTGGCGAGCGTGCCGCTCGTCCAGGTCGGAGCCGTGCCGGAGGCAAACACCCAGCCCGACGGGAGGGCCGAGGTGGCGGTGTTCGTCATGCCGTCGAACGACTGCGCGTAGGACCCGCTGGTCAGCGAGAACTGGGGCACAGCTTCTGCCGGCGACTGCCACCACGCCGCACACGTGGCCGCGACGAGAACTGCGAAGCGGCGTGGGGAGGAATCGGACATCGCCAGTTGTTCTTCGTCGCGAAACGGATCGTCACACGGCGCCGCGGCGACGGACCTTGACCGTGTTCGAATCGGC
>JBBAVQ010000043.1:0-14646 GCA_040397625.1 Pirellulales bacterium
TGCTCGTCAGCTACGGGGAGACGGTCGTGCTCGTGGCCTCGGCCACTGGAGCGCCTCGCCCCGGCATCGATTTCTTCCCCCTCACCTGCGACTACCGCGAGCGCGTCGCCGCTGCCGGCAAGTTCCCGGGTGGCTTCCTCAAGCGCGAGGGCCGGCCGACCCTCAAGGAAACGCTCACCGCCCGCCTCATGGACCGTCCGATTCGGCCGCTCTTTCCCGAGGGCTTCTACGACGAAGTCCAGGTGCAGGCCAACGTGCTGGCCAGCGACCGTCAGAACGACCCCGACGTGCTGGCGATGATCGGCGCCTCGGCGGCGCTGTGCATCTCGCCGCTGCCCTTTCAGGGCCCGCTCGGCAGCGTCCGGCTGGCTCAGGTTGACGGGCGGTTCGTGCCGTTCCCCACGATCGACCAGCTCGAAGAGAGCGACCTCGATCTCATCGTCTCCGGCAGCCCCACGGCAGTCCTGATGATCGAGGGCTTCGCCCGCGAGATGCCCGAAGACCGCATGCTCCAGGCGCTGGAGGAGGCCCACCGCATCATCCGCGTGATCTGCGAAATGCAGGAGGAACTCATCCGCACGGCGGGCAAGCCGAAGAAGGAATACGTTCTCGCCGACTACTCGGCGCTCCGCGACCGCCTCACCCGCGACTACCTCGGCGAGCTCAAGGCCGCCAAGGCGATCATGGGCAAGCAGGATCGCGGTCAGGCCGTGAAGGCTCTGAAGGAGAAAGCCAAGGCTGCCGTGGCCCCGTCGGAGCCGGCCTTCGGCTTCAAGCCCGGCGAGGCTGGCGGCATCAGCGACGCCGACTTCTCGCACGTCTGGCATGGCCTCGAGGAGCGGGCCGTCCGCGAACTGATCCTCGAGGGCAAGCGTCCCGACGGCCGCGACCACAAGTCGCTCCGGGCGCTGCACTGCGAGGTCGATCTGCTTCCCCGGGTGCACGGCTCGGCGCTCTTCCAGCGCGGCGAGACGCAGTCGCTCGTGACGATCACGCTCGGCACCGGCAAGGACGAGCAGCGGGTCGACGGCCTGATCGACGAGTATTCGAAGAAGTTCATGCTCGACTACTACTTCCCCTCCTTCTCGGTGGGCGAGGTGCGTCCGATCCGCGGCCCCGGCCGCCGCGAACTCGGCCACGGCGCCTTGGCCGAGCGGAGCGTGAAGCCGGTGCTGCCCGATCCGGACGTGTTTCCGTACACCATCCGCGTGATCTCCGACATCCTCGAGTCGAACGGCTCGAGTTCGATGGCGAGCGTCTGTGCCGCGACCCTCGGCCTGATGGCTGCGGGCGTGCCGATCTCGCACCCGGTCGCCGGCATCTCGGTCGGCCTGGTGAAGCAGAGCGAGCAGCAGTGGGTGCTCCTCACCGACATCATCGGTGACGAAGACCACTACGGCGACATGGACTTCAAGATCGCCGGCTCGCAGAACGGCATCACCGGCATCCAGCTCGACCTCAAGATCAACGGCATCTCGCCGGCGATCATCGAGGCCACGCTGCGGCAGTCGCGTGAGGCCCGCCTCGAGATCCTGCGGACGATGCTCTCGGCGATCCGTCGGCCGCGTCCGGAGATCTCGCCGTGGGCGCCGCGTCTCCTGCGGACGCGGATCGATCCGCAGAAGATCGGCCTCCTGATCGGCCCGGGTGGCAAGACCATCCGCGGCATCCAGGAAGCCACCGGAGCGAGCATCGAGGTGGAGGACGACGGCACCGTCACCGTGGCGAGCCACGACGCCGAAGGGGCGATGGCGGCCATGGCCCAGGTCGAGGCGCTCACCGCCTCGATCCAGGTCGGCCGGATCTACGAAGGTCGGGTTACGAGCATCAAGGACTTCGGCGCCTTCGTGGAGCTCGTGCCCGGCAAGGACGGCCTCTGCCACGTCAGCGAACTCTCCGACGACTTCGTGAAGAGCGTCGCCGATGTCTGCCGGATCGGCGACGTCATGAAGGTGAAGGTGATCGCGGTGGACGACCAGGACCGCGTGAAGCTGAGCCGCAAGGCGGTGCTCCGGGAGCAGGCCGAGGCGGCCGGCAAGCCGGCGGCGGAGTGAAGGATTTTCAAGGAGCCTCCTGAGGGCGGAGCCGGCCATGTCGTCCCCCGACGAACAGGACCGCTCGCGGGCTGAAACGTATGCGGAGTTTGCGGCTCTCGTGGGCGGTCTCGCCCACGAGATCCGCAACCCGCTGTCGACCATCCGGCTCAACATGGAGCTCCTCGCCGAGGACTTCGAGAACACCGACCCCGATTCGCCCACCAAGCAACGGGATCGGCGGGCGAAGGCGAAGATCGATCTCGTGCGGCAGGAGTGCGACCGGCTCCAGAAGCTGCTCGGCGACTTCCTCGACTTCGCCCGACAGGAGTCGCTGACGCTCGAGCCCGGGAGCCTCAATGCGGAGATCGAGCAGCTGCTCGACTTCTTCTCGATCCGGGCCAAGGAGGCGGGCGTCGAGATCGTCCGCTACCTCGACCCCGAGCTTCCGGCCGTTCGGCTCGATCGCGAGACATTCCGCTCCGCGGTGCTCAACCTGCTGCTCAACGCCGTCCAGGCGATGGACGGAACGGGCGGCCAACTCGTCGTCCGCACGCGGCCGGCGGGGCTCGGCGTGATGCTCGAACTGATCGACACCGGCCCGGGCATGGACGCCGAGACGCTCGGCAAGGTGTTTGGCGCCTTCTACACGACGAAGCAGGGAGGCTCGGGCCTCGGCCTCCCCACCGCCCGCAAGATCGTCGAGGCTCACGGCGGTACGATCGACGTCGAAAGCGCCCCCGGCAGGGGCACGAAGGTCACGATCTGGCTGCCTGCCCCGCCCCGGCTGCCGAAAGGCGGCCGTGACGCAGGCTCGCCGTCCTGACCGCCCGGCGCAACTGGACGCCCGCCCCGCACGCTCCGTACCATCCCGTTTATGGCTTCCCCACCACTCACCCCAGCGTCCGAGAATGACTCGTCTGCCGACACGGTCGCAGGCCCGGCGGCGATGCGGGTCTTGGTGGTGGACAACGACATCGTGCACGCCCGCACGATGGGCGAGGTGCTCGGCAGGCTGGGCCACACCGTGACGGTGGTGGGCAGCGGCACCGAGGGGAGCCGGCGGATCGAGGCGGAAGTCTTCGACATCGTGGTCACCGACCTGATGATGAACGACATCGGCGGCCTCGAGATCCTCGCCCGAGCCAAGAAGGCCTCGGCCGACACCGAGGTGATCGTCGTCACGGGGCACGGCACGATCCCGTCGGCCGTGTCGGCGATGCAGCAGGGCGCCTTCACCTACCTGCAGAAGCCCCTCGACATGGCCCACCTACGGGCAGCGGTGGAGAAGGCCGCCGAAGGGGTTCGCCTGCGGCGGCAGAATCTCGAGCTCAATCGGCGGCTCGACGAGAAGTTTGGCTTCGAGGGCGTGATCGGCTCGAGCCCGCAGATGCTCTCGCTCATCGAACGGCTCAAGCGGATCGCCCCGACCGACGCCACGGTGCTCATCCAGGGCGAGACCGGCACCGGCAAGGAACTCGTGGCCCAGGCCGTGCACCAGAACAGCCCGCGGAAGAGCAAGCCGTTCGTGGCGCTCAACTGCGCCGCGCTCAGCGAAAACATCCTCGAGAGCGAACTCTTCGGCCACGTTCGCGGCGCCTTCACCGACGCCTCCAGCGACCGGATCGGCAAGTTCGAGTACGCCAACGGCGGCACGCTGTTCCTCGACGAGGTCGGCGACATGCCGATGGCGACGCAGATCAAGCTCCTGCGGGTGCTGGAGTCGGGGGAGATCACCCGCGTCGGCTCCAACACGCCGGTCCGCGTGAACGTCCGCATCCTCTCGGCCACCAACCGCAACCTTGAAGATGCGATCGCCGCGGGCGTGTTCCGCAGCGACCTCTACCACCGCCTCAAGGTGGTGACGATCGCCATTCCGCCCCTCCGCGACCGGGCCGGCGACATTCCGCTGCTCATCGAGCACTTCCTCAAGCAGTTCTCCAGGCGGCACGGCAAGACCATCAAGGGGCTGTCGCTTGCCGCTCGCGTCAAGCTCGGCTCCTATGCCTGGCCCGGCAACGTCCGGCAGCTGCGAAACGTGATCGAGAGCATGGTCGTGGTGGACTTCGACGAGACGCTCGACGTGGACGACCTGCCGATCGAGCTCGATCCCGACGCCCCGGTGGCTGCCGCCTCGACCGCGGCCGTCGACATGACCTCCGGGCTCTCGGCCCTCGTCGGCCGGTCGCTCGAGGAGATCGAGAAGGTGTTCATCGCCGAGACGCTCAAGCTCACCGGTGGCAACCGCGAGCAGGCGGCCGACCTCCTCGGCATCGGCGAGCGGACCTTGTATCGGAAGATCAAGGAATACCAGCTCACCTGAGCCTTCCGCCGCATGGGACGCATCCACCAACTCCCGATGTCGGTCGTCAACCGCATCGCCGCCGGCGAGGTGGTGGAGCGGCCGGCGAGCGTGGTCAAGGAGCTGCTCGAAAACGCCCTCGACGCCTCGCCGACGCGGATCGATGTCGCCCTCGACCAGGGCGGGATCGCGCTGGTGCGGGTGGTCGACGACGGCGGTGGCATCGAGGCCGACGACCTGCCGCTCGCGGTGACGGCCCACGCAACGAGCAAGCTGCGGGTCGCCGAAGACCTCGAGCGGATCGGCACGCTCGGATTCCGCGGGGAGGCGCTGGCGAGCATCGCCGAGGTCTCGCGGGTGGTGATCCGCTCGCGGACGCCGGCCGGCACGGGGGCGACGATCACCGTCGATGGCGGCCGAGCCGACGAGGTGCGGCCCGATGGGTGCGCCGTCGGCACCACGGTCGAGGTTCACCAGCTCTTCGGCAACGTGCCCGCGCGGCGGTCGTTTCTCAGGGCGCCGCAGACCGAATGGTCGCATGCCTCGGAGGCCTTCGTCCGCACGGCGCTGGCCCATCCAGCCGTGGCGTTCAGCCTGGTCCACAATGGCCGAAGGGTGCACGACCTGCCGGCGACGACCTCGTGGCGCGACCGGATTGCCGGCCTGTTCGGTGCCGAGGTGGCCGGCAGGCTCATCGAGGTCGAGGCCGACGATGGCGAGGTGTCGGTGCACGGGTTCGTGGGCCGTCCGGAGGACGACGTGGCCAGCGGCCGGCTGCAGCACCTGTTCGTCGGCGGCCGGCCGTTTCGCGATCGCTCGATCCTCCATGCGGTCCAGGAGGCCTACCGCGGCCTGCTGCTCTCGGGCCGACAGCCGATCGCCTTTCTCGCCTTCGATCTGCCGCCCGACGCCGTGGATGTGAACGTGCATCCCGCGAAGATGGAGGTGCGGTTTCGCGAACCGTCGCGGCTCTACCGCCTCGTGCTCTCGGCCCTCCGCACGAAGTTTCTCGCGGCCAACGTCACCACGCGGCTCGAGCCACCGCGGCCGAACGTGGCGACGCTGCCCGAGTTCGAGCCGTTTTCGCCTACGGGCCACAGCGGCCGTGACACGTTCGGCGAGCGGATCGCGGCGGCCGAGTCGCGGCCGCTGTGGCCGGTGGAGCCGGAGGGCGATGACCGCGCGTTCGTGTCGCGGGCGGTCACCACCGCGGCTGCCGCCCCGCCGGCCTGGGAGGTAGACGACGTCCGTCAGCCCGTGGCCGGCGAGGAACTCGCCGTGCAGATGCACGACCGCTACATCGTGGTGGAGACGGCGTCCGGTATCGAGGTGATCGACCAGCACGCACTCCACGAGCGGCTGCTCTACGAGAAGTTCAAGGCGGCGGTGGAGGTGGGCGGGCTCGAAGTGCAGCCGCTGCTCGTGCCCGAGAAGGTTGACCTCGCGCCGGCCGAGCTGGAGCTCGTGCACGAGCACGCGGGTACGCTCGAGCGGGCCGGCATGAAGATCGAGCCGTTCGGCGGCAGTACCGTGATCGTGACCTCCAAGCCGGCGCTCGCCGGTGACACGCCTGCCGCCGCGATCGTTCGGGAGGTGCTCGACCGGCTCTCCTCGACGGCGGCTTCGGGAGGCGGCACCAGCGTGCTGGTGGACGAGGTGCTCCACGGACTCGCCTGCCGGGCCGCGATCAAGGCGGGCGACCGACTCTCCCAGGCGGAGGTCGACGCCCTCGTCAGGGATCGCCGCATCGTCTCTGAATCGCACCACTGCCCGCACGGCAGGCCCACGTCGCTGACGTTCTCGCGGCAGGACCTCGACCGCCAGTTTCGGCGCACCTGATACGGGGAACACATGATTTTCGCGCTCGAGTGCGTGGCGAGTGGAAGCCGACCGGCCGTGAGGCCGCGGGCGAACCACGCTGGATGCGGCGTCTGTTGGTGGTGCACCCCACGCCTCACGGCGTTGGGCTTGTACAAACGGCCGCGCACCGTTCACGGAGAACCCGTATGACACTCCCGGCACCCATGCCCACGACCTTCACTTCCGAGGACCAGCGATGATCTGCGTGAGCATCGGCCGCGGCCGCCACCGGCACATGATCGCCGAGCACAAGCACCTGGTGGAAAACGGCATCCGCCTCGTCGAGTTGCGGCTCGACTACATCCAGGGCGAGGTGCAGGTGAGGCGGCTGCTCAGGGACCGCCCCTGCCCCGTGATCGTGACCTGCCGGCGGAAGAGCGACGGCGGCCGCTGGGAGCATTCGGAGGAGGCCCGGCGGACGCTGCTGCGGACCGCGATTGTCGAAGGCGCCGACTACATCGATCTCGAAGACGACATCGCGGCGGGCGTCCCGCGGTATGGGGCGACGAAGCGGATCGTCAGCCACCACGACTTCCAGAAGACTCCCGCCGACCTGACGCTCTTGCACAAGCGGCTGGCCTCGATGGACGCCGACGTGGTCAAGATCGCGTCGATGGCGAACCATCCCACCGACAACCTGCGGATGCTGCAGATGGTGCATGCCAGCAAGGTGCCGACGGTCGGCATCTGCATGGGCGACATCGGCGTTCCGACCCGCATCCTCGCCGGCCGGCTCGGGGCCCCCTTCACCTACGCCACGTTCAACGACGATCGCGTGCTCGCCCCCGGCCAGATCGGCTGGCGGCAGATGCGGGAGATGTATCGCTACGAATCGATCACGCAGGCGACCAGGATCTATGGGGTGGTCGCCGATCCGGTGGCCCACAGCCTCTCGCCCGTGGTGCACAACGCCGCGCTGGCCGCCGCCGGCATCGACGCGGTCTACCTGCCATTTCGGGTGCCGGCCGAGCAGATCGACGAGTTTCTCTCGGCCGCGGCCCGCTGGCCGCTGGCCGGCCTGAGCGTGACGATCCCGCACAAGGAGGCCGTGCTCAAGCACGCGGCGCATGCGGATGATCTCGTGAAGTCGATCGGGGCTGCCAACACGCTCTCCTTCGCCGCCGACGGGATCACGGCGGCCAACACCGACGCGATCGCCGCGGTGGAGAGTCTTGCAGCGGCCCTCCGGGGGGACGAGCAGGCCAAGCCGGAGGGGCTCGGCCTCAAGACCGCCCTCGTGCTCGGTGCAGGCGGAGCCGCGCGGGCGGTGGCCTTCGGGCTCAAGAAGAAGGGTGTCGAGGTGACCGTCACCTCCCGCACCAGCGACCGAGCCAAGAAGATCGCGGCCGAGGTGGGCTGCAAGTCGACGGAGTGGACCGCCCGCCACCGGATGCCCTACGACTGCATCGTCAACGCCACCCCGATGGGCATGCACCCCAACGTGGACGAGAGCCCCTACGACAAGGAGCATCTCCGGCCGTACATGGTGGTGTTTGACACCGTCTACAATCCGGAGAACACGCTGCTCGTCAAGGAGGCGAGGACCGCGGGGTGCCGCACCGTGACCGGCGTGGAGATGTTTGTGCGGCAGGCGGCGATCCAGTATCGCATCTGGCACGGCGCGGAACCGCCGCCGCAGGTGATGCGCGAGGCGCTCAAGCGGGCCACCGCGTCGGCCAAGCAGCCGTTGTGAGCGTCCCGGTGATGGCGGACGGAGGGTCCACGACATGCGGCTGACACTCATCGGCTATCGCGGCTGCGGCAAATCGACCGTGGCGGCGCTGCTCGTGCCGCGGCTGGGAATCCCTGCGGTGGATGCCGACGAGGTGATCGAGCAGCGGGCCGGCACGTCGATTGCGGCCCTGATCGCCGAACGCGGCGAGCCGGCCTTCCGCGATCTCGAGGCCGAGGTTCTCGCCCATCTGCTCGCCGGCCCGCCGCTGATCCTCGCCACCGGTGGAGGCGTGGTGCTCCGCGAGGCCAACCGCGAGCTGCTCCGCCACCGTGGCCGCCCCGTGATCTGGCTCGATGCCGCCGCCGATGTGGTGCGGGCGCGACTGGCGGCCGACCCGATGACCGCCGTTCGACGGCCCGGGCTTTCGGGAGCCGATCCGCTCGCGGAAGTCGCCGATACGCTGGCGGCCCGCCAACCGCACTACCGCGCGTGCGCCGACATGCGATTCGACACCGGGGCCGAGCCGGCTGGCCGGATCGCCGAGCGGATCATCGAGTGGCTGGCCGACTGGCCTGGCTCGAATGCGACGTCTTCGGAGCATTCGTGATGACACCCGAGGCGATGCCCCTCCCCGATTCCACCAGCCTCATCGGTTCACTCGTCGCGGTGGCCGCCGGTCTCGTCGGCGGTCGCCTGCTCGTTGCCGGAGTGGGCCGGCTGGTCGAGCCGCGAATCCCGAGCGGTTCGCGGGCCATGCTCTGGACGCCCGTGGTCGCCGCCGCGGCGGCACTCGCCCTCTGGTGGTGGGAGGTGCTCTGTCGCGGCATCGTGCCGGAGGGCGCGGGCATCTCGTTCGCGATGCTCGCCACGCGGTGCGGCCTGCACGGCATCCTCTTTCTGCTCCTGGCCGCCGCCACCTGGATCGACCTCAGGCATCGCATCATCCCCGACGCGATCACCGTGCCGGGTGTGCTCGCCGGTTTGGCGGCGCTGGCCACGTGGCCCGACGGGCTCCTGCCGGTGATCCGGGAGTTACCCCGCTCGTTCGCGCCGCCTCTGCGCGAGGCCGACGTGCTCGGCTTCGTCGGCCCGCTGCGCGGCCCGTGGCCGGCGTGGCTCGAGTCGGCGCCTGCGGTCGCGGGGCTCGCCAGTGCGGCCGTCGCGTTCGCCGTGTGGTGGGTCGTGGGCACGGAGCCCGGAGCTTCCGATGCCGCGCCGGTGGCATGGTGGAGGAGGCTGATCGCGCCCCGGCCGCTGGTCGCGGTCGCGGGGGCGGCGATCGTGGTGATCGCGTGGCTGGTCGGCGGCGATCACTGGCGGGGGCTCGTGTCGTCGCTTGGTGGGCTCGCCGTCTCCGCCGGAATGGTCTGGCTCACCCGGGCCGGTGCGTCGCGGGCGCTGGGTCGGGAGGCGATGGGGCTCGGCGACGTGACGCTGATGGCGATGGTCGGCGCGTGGCTCGGCTGGCAGCCCTGCGTGCTCGCGTGCTTCCTCGCGGTCTTCATCGGGCTGGCGCACGGCGTCGTGCAGCTCCTGCTGCACAGCGAGACGGAGCTCCCCTTCGGCCCGAGCCTCTGTCTTGGCGCGGCGCTGGTGGTGGTGGGCTGGCGGCCGCTCTGGGGTCGAACGGAGCCGTTCTTCGAGCGTCCGCTGGAGATGGCCGCGGTGGTCGTCGCGGTGATCGTCCTGACGGCGGTGACCCTCTGGGTGTGGCATCGCATCCGGCCGATTTCCGGCGATTGACGCCCTGCCCGCCGGCCTTGCCTCTTCCACGCCGGCCTCCTACGATCCCACCCCCTCCGGAGGCTCACTCACCGTGATGCCGTTGCGCGCCCAGTTCATGCCGCTTGTCGTCGCGATTCTCGCGGCGGCTGCGTGCGGCTGCGCGAGCAACCCCTTCAAGAAGCAGGCCGTGCCGCCACCGAACCTCGAGCCGCCGCCGGGCGTCGCCGCGCCGGCCCACACGATGCCGCAGGCGTCATCGTCCTCCCTGCCCCCTTCCTATGCCGACGTCGATGGCCGGCAGTTGGAGGCGGCGCTGGTGCGGACGCGGCAGGAGTCGCAGGTGATGCAGGACGAGATCGCGGCGCTCCGCGACCAGCTTGCGAGCACGTCGTCGCAGCTCGCGCAGTCGCGGGCCGCCGGTCTGCCACCGGGCGCCGACAAGCCGCCGCGGGTCGGCAACGACGGCGGCGTGTCGGCCACGCCCGTGGTCATGCAATCGGCGATGACGCAGCTCAAGCTTCCCGATCTGCAGCCGCGGTTTGACGGCGCCGTGATCCGGATCGACATTCCCGCCGACCGGCTCTTCGACGGTGGCACCGCCAATCTCCTGCCCGAGGGGGCGGCCGTCCTCACGCAGGTCTCGGCTGAACTGGAGCGGGTCTATCCTGGTCACTTCATCGGCATCGAAGGACACCTCGACACGGAGCCGCTGCAAAACGCCTCATGGGCGTCGCCCCACCAGCTCACGGCCGCGAGGTCGGCAGCCGTCTTCGACTTCCTCACCACGCGAACCTCGATGCACGAGAGCCAGCTCTTCCTCGTGGCCCACGGCGCGAATCACCCGCTCGTTTCCAACGCCACGGCGGCGGGCCGCTCGCGGAATCGGCGGGTCGAGCTGGTGGTTTATCCCGATCGCGCCGCGGTTGACGTCGCCGCGAAGTGACCGGCCCCCGGTCGCCTGCTACACTCCGCCGCATGGTGACGATCGTCGACTACGGCAGCGGCAATCTGCGGAGCGTGCAGAAGGCATTTGAAAAGCTGGGCGTGGCGGCCCGCATCACCGACGATCCCCAGGTGGTGGCCGAGGCGGAGCGGGTGGTGCTGCCCGGCGTCGGCGCCTTCGGCGATGCGATGCGTGCCCTTCGCGACCGCGGGCTCGTCGAGCCGATCGTGGCCCACGTGCGGGCGGAGAAGCCCTTCTTCGGCATCTGCATGGGGCTGCAGCTGCTCTTCGAGACCGGCCTCGAGGGCGGGCGGCATGAGGGGCTCGGGCTGCTCCCCGGCGAGGTTGTGCGGTTCGACCTGCCCGCGGGCATGAAGGTGCCCCACATGGGCTGGAACACGGTCCGGTGGTGCGACGGGGCGTCGCCCGCGGAGGGCCCCGACTGGTACTACTTCGTGCATTCCTACCACGCGCGGCCGCGGGACGAGTCGCTGGTGGCTGCCGTCACCGACTACGGCGGCGAGTTTGTCTCGGCGGTCGCCCGAGGCCGCCTGTTCGCGACGCAGTTTCATCCCGAGAAGAGCCAGGCCGTCGGGCTGCGGCTGCTCTCCTCGTTCATCGGCCGCGGTTGACTTCCGCTCCCCTCACCCCCTTTCCTCCCCTCGTTCGGAAGCCTTCGATGGAACTCTGGCCGGCGATCGACCTGCGTGGCGGCAACTGCGTGCGGCTTCTCCAGGGCGACTACGCCAAGGAGACCGTGTTTGGCAGCGATCCCGTGGCGATGGTCTCGCGATTCCTTGCGGGGGGCGCAAAGAGGCTGCACATTGTCGATCTCGATGGCGCGAAGGCGGGCTCGGCCGTGCAGGCCGATCTCGTCCGTCGGATGGCCACGGCCGCAGGCATCCCCTGCCAGATCGGTGGCGGCATCCGCACGGTCGAGACGGCGGAGGCCTATCTCGACGCAGGGCTCGCCCGTGTGATCCTCGGGAGCGTGGCGGTCGAGGATCCGGCGTTGCTCGAGCGGCTGGCCGTCGCGCATCCGGGGCGGATCATTCTTGGGCTCGACGCCCGGGATGGTCGGGTGGCCACGCGTGGCTGGATCGACACGAGCCCGCTTTTGGCGGTAGACGTTGCCCGGCGGCATGCCGACTTGCCGCTGGCGGCGATTGTGTACACCGACATTGCCACCGATGGCACGCTTGCCGGCCCCAACGTCGCGGCGCTCGAGGAGATGCTCGCGGCGTCGTCGGCTCCGGTGATCGCCTCGGGCGGCATCGCCACGCTCGACGACATCCGGCGGGTGGCAGCGATCGGCTGCGCCGGCTGCATCGTGGGCCGGGCGCTCTACGACGATGCATTCACGCTCTCCGACGCGCTCGTCGCAGCCGGAGAGTAGCGCAGGTTTCCAACCTGCGGAGGAAAGTAGCGCAGGTTTCCAACCTGCGGAACCAGCGCGGCACAGGTTGGAAACCTGTGCGACTCCATGAGGCCGGGGCAGCGATTCCGTAGCCGCAGGTTTTCAACCTGCGGCGAATCGGGCCGGGCTTCGTGCTGATGCAGGGTGCCAACCTGCACCTCCGGCCGCATGCATGAGCCCCGGCTGGGCTCGGCGGCATATCCTTCCAGGATTCCCCCGACGCGGCACCGTTGCGGGTTTTTCGGCCAGATTTGCCGGGAAGCCTCAACCTCCGGGGTCGGCCGGGCCGACCGTACGAGTGACTCGTTTGCCCGGCCCGGTTTCCCGCCTCTACCATCGAATCCATGGCCACCGACGTGCGGATCAAGGAGCAGTTGCCCGAGCTGACGCGGCGGATCGTCGAGACGTACCAAGAAGTCCCGACGATCCACTACCTCGGCCACTGCCCGCTGCCGAACTACGAGTCGATCATCTCCGTCTGCGAGGATCTCAAGGAGATTCTCTATCCGGGCTACCGGCGGCGCGAGAATCTCCACCTCGGCAACGTCACCTATCACGTTGGCGACTTGATCGACGGCCTGCACGACAAGCTCACCACGCAGATCGGACGGGCGTTGCGGCACAGCGTCTCCGCCCAGCGGACCGCCGCCGAGCAGGGCGTCGATCTACCGGTCACGTCGGAGGCGGCGAAGCACTGCACCGAGGAGGGGGATTTCGAGGCGCTCGGCCAGGCGAAGGCGGTCGAGTTTCTCGAGCGGATACCCGACCTCCGTCGCATCCTGGCGACCGACGTGCAGGCGGCCTTCGACGGCGATCCGGCCGTCCGGACGCTCGACGAAGTCATCTTCTGCTATCCCGGCCTCGAGGCGGTGACGATCCACCGGCTCGCCCACCTGCTCCACCGGCTGGAGGTGCCGCTCATCCCGCGGATGATGGCGGAGTGGTCGCACACGCGGACCGGCATCGACATTCACCCGGGGGCCACGATTGGCGACCACTTCTTCATCGATCACGGCACTGGCGTGGTGATCGGTGAGACGTGCGAGATCGGCAGCCGCGTGAAGATCTACCAGGGCGTCACGCTTGGTGCGCTGTCGTTTCAGACCGACTCCGACGGCCACCTCGTCCGCGGCACGAAGCGGCATCCGACAATCGAGGATCGCGTCGTGATTTATGCCAACGCCACCGTGCTCGGCGGGGCCACACGGATCGGCCATGACTCGGTGATCGGCTCGAGCGTGTGGCTCACGAGGTCGGTCGACCCGCACACGACGGTGGTGCTCGAGAAGCCGAAGCTTCGCATGCGGGGCGAGGCCCCCGAGCAGGATACGGGCAACGACTGGCAGATTTGAACGGGCCGCCCGGCCGCAGGAAGCGTGAGGCGTACGGCCTGGCTGCAGGAAGCGTAACGCCGTAAGGCGTACGGCACGGCTGCAGGAAGCGTAACGCCGTAAGGCGTACGGCCTGTCCTCATCGCTCACGCGCTTGGGCTTCCTGAGAACCCCGCGATCGTCCGGTGACGTGGCACGGCCGGCCCCGACCGTGAAGAACCCCATGTTTTCCCGGCGGAATCGGCATGGGCCGGGGATGGCCGGCTTCGCTAGTCTCTGGGGGTTCCCGCCTCCGGAGACGATCTGCCATGCGTGCCCTGCTCGCGTCCCTGCTCTGCCTGCTCGTGACATCCGCCTGCCTCGGGCAGTCCGCTGCCCCTGCCAAGGTTCCGGTCGTGTTTGCGGCGTACGCCACGCCCCTGGAAGAGCCGTGGAACCAGGTGATCCACAAGGCCCTCCAGGATGCCGAAAAGACGGGGCGGATCACCTACGCCTGGCAGGACAAGCTTTCCACGGCTGCCGCCATGGCTTCGGGTCTCAACTCGGCCCTCGTCCGCCGCCCTGATGTGATCGTCGCCGACGGCGTCGAGTCGCTCGACGCCATCAAGGCCGCGGCCGCCGCGAATCCCGGAATCACGTTCCTGGTCGGCACGTCTCAGCCCCCCGTCGCCCCGAACCTCTCCACCTTCGACAGCAACCTCTCCGAACCGGCCTACCTCTGCGGCATCGCCGCCGGCCGGCTGACGAAGTCGGGCGTCGTCGGTGTCGTCGCCGGCAAGAGCGACACGCAGGTCCATCGGGCGATCAATGCCTACATCCAGGGCGTCAAAGACGCGAATCCGTCAGCCAAGGTAAAGGTGACGTTCATCGAATCGTGGTACGACCCGCCGAAGGCGAAGCAGGCGGCGCTCGCCCAGATCGCCGCCGGCGCCGACCTGATCTGGGCCGAGCGGGAGGGGGCGATCGAGGGCGCCCGCGAGAAGGGCGTGCTCGCGTTCGGCAATCTCGTCGATCAGACCGCCGAGGGGCCGGAGACGGTGCTCACCGGTCCGGTATGGAGCATGGCCCCGCTCATCGATCACGTGGCGAAGCTTTCGGGCGCTGGCATGATTCGGTCGGAAAACTACATCGACTTCTCGTCGCTCGCGCGGGGCGGTGCCGTGCTCGCCCCCTGGCACGGCTGGAACGAAAAGCTGCCGGCCGATGTGCTGGAACTCGTCCGCGAGCGGCAGAACGCGATCAAGGTGGGCGCGATCGTGATCGCCCCGAGTGCCAATCGGCCAGTCGGCGAGTAGCCGAAGGGGCGTGGCGAAGGGCATGCACAGGTTGAAAACCTGTGCTACTCAGAACACAGGTTGAA
>JBBAVQ010000044.1:0-14468 GCA_040397625.1 Pirellulales bacterium
ATCGTCTGCATCCACAGCCGCTCTTCCTCCGTCTCGCCGGGCTCGGCCTCCCAGTAGAAGAGTTCGCAGTTGGGGTCGCAACTATGGTTTACATAGCGGAAGGGCGGGGCCGGATCGAGCAGCCGGCCGCCGGGAAGCTCCATCACGTAGCTCGAATCCTCGGGGTGGTCGTCGAGGATTGGGCCGCGAATCTCGCCGAGCACGATGCCGGAGGCAATCCGGCGGCGGGCGAAAACGCCCTTGCCGACGTGGGTTTCGGCGATGCGGAGCATGCGGTCGAGGGACGCAGCGGCGGACTCGAGAGTCCTGGTGTGGTCGGCAGGCATCGGGAGGGAGGAGAGGCGGGGAGCGGTGGGGCGGGAGAGCGAACTCTAGCGAGCGACCCCCAGGACGGTCAACGGTTCCTGCTGCATGTTGAAACCCTGCGGCTCCGTTCCACCTCGGAGCACAGGTTGGTCGACCTGTGCCTCGGCCCAACCCCCACGGTCGCGGCTCACGCCAATTCGTCGCGGACCTTTTCGAGCAGTTTCTTGGTGGCGAGGATGCCCTCCGGCTCCGGCAACTCCTTGCCTTCATACTCCACGCCCACCCAGCCGTGGTAGCCGGCATCGAGCACGACCTTCATCATCTTGCGGTAGTCGGTGCGGACCTCGTTGCCGTCGGCGTCGAACTCGTGGCTCTTGGCGCTCACGCCCTTGGCGAAGGGCATCAGTTCCTCGACGCCGCGATAGCGGTCGTAGTCGTAGAAGTTGCCGAAGTCGGGAAGCGTGCCGCAGTTCGGCTTGCCGACCATCTTCATCACGCCCGCCAGCCATTCGCCGTTGCTCGACAGGCCGCCGTGGTTTTCCACGATCACGTTCATGCCCAGCTGCGAGGCATATTCCGAGAGCCGGGCGAGACCGTCGGCCGCGAGTTTCTGCTGCTCATCGAAGCTGCCCTTGCTTGCGGCGTTGACGCGGATCGAGTGACAGCCGAGCCGCTTCGCGGCCTCGACCCACGGATAGTGGTTCTCCACCGCCTGCGTGCGGGCCTTGTCGTCCGGAGCGCCGAGGTCGCCGAGGCCGTCGCACATGATCAAAACGTTGGTCACGCCCTCGTCGGCCGCCCGCTTGGCGAGTTCGGCGATGTAGTCCTCGTCGCGGGCCTTGTCTTTGAAGAACTGATTGACGTATTCCACCGCCTCGATTCCGAACTGCTGCTTGGCGGCCCGCGGGAAGTCGAGGTTGTCGAGCTTGCCTGAGAAGAGCGTGTTGTGGAGCGACCACTGTGCGAGCGAGATCGTGAAGAGCGGCTCCTTGGCGGCGGCCGGATCGGGATCGGCGGCAACGCTCTGCAGCGGCGCACCGGCCAGCGCGGCGGCACCCGCCGAGGCGGAGGCGGCGAGGAAGGTGCGGCGGGTCGGAAGGGAAGGAGTCGTGGCGTTCATGGGGCCTCGTGCGGACGCGGGGTCAGTGGGATCGGAGGGACGGCTGGTCGGCCTCCGGCTGGAGATACTCACGGGAACGGTAGAGCAAGACTACCGGAACGAGCAGCAGTGTCGCCACCGTCATGCAGCCGGTAAAGAACCAGTAGTAGGAAGCGCCCGAGAGGGTCGAGTTGCCCGAGCCGTCGCGGGTGACCATGTTCACCGCGGCCGTGAACAGGTTGCCGAGCGAAATGCTCAACAGATACAGGCTCATGACGAATGATTTCATGTGGGGCGGGGCCTGCGTGTAGCTGAACTCCAGGCAGGTGATCGAGACGAGAATTTCAGCCGCCGTGATCACCACGTAGGCGGCCAGCTGCCAGACCACCGACGGCCAGCGGGCCACCTCCGGTCCCAGCCCCGCCGCCGCCAGCCGGGCCGATTCGGCGTCGATCAGTCCCTGGGCATGGGCCGAGATCGCGAAGGCGGCGATCGCCAGCCCGAAGCCGACGAGGATCCGGCGGAGCGGCGTGAAGTCGAGCAGCCGGCCCACCGCGGGATAGATCACAAGCCCGAACAGCGGGATGAAGAGCAGCACGAGGAGCGGATTGATCGCCTGGATCTGGCTCTCGAGCCAGTCGATGCCGAGGAAGCGGCGGTCCATCTGCTGGGCCTGCTGGACCCAGGCGCCGCCGGTCTGATCGTAGAGCGACCAGAAGACCGCCACGAGCAGGTAGAGGGGCACGAGTTTCGCGATCGCGGCAAGCCCCTGCGGGCCGAACGTCTCGGCGAAGTAGGCCGACCCCCGCGGGGGCACGTGCACGAAGCGGCGGCGTCCCAGCCAGAACACCAGCGTGGCGATCGCCATCAGGATGCCCGGCACGCCGAAGGCCCAGCCGGCCCCGTAGTGCTCGAGCAGCCAGGGCGTGAGCAGCGTGGAGAAGAACGAGCCGAAGTTGATCGCGAAGTAGAACCAGCCGAAGACCCGCTCGAGGAGGTGGCTGTTCGACCTGCCGAACTGGTCTCCCACGTGCGCCGACACGCAGGGCTTGATGCCTCCCGAGCCGATTGCCACCAGCGCGAGGCCGGCGAGCAGCCAGCCGCGGGGCTCCAGCGTGGCCGCGAGGAAGGGCTCCGGCATGTCCATCAGCGCCAGGCAGAGGTGGCCCACGCAGTAGACGATCGAGAGCAGGAGAATCGTCAGGTACTTGCCGAGAAAAGCGTCGGCCACGATCCCACCCAGCACCGGGAAAAAGTAGGCGCTTGCCACAAAAAGGTGCATCCACTCCCGCGATTCCGTTTCGGTCATGAAGTCGGGCCGGCCCGCACCGGAGAGCAGGTGCTGTGTCATGAACACGACCAGGATCGACTTCATGCCGTAGAACGAAAACCGCTCCGCGGCCTCGTTGCCGACGATGAAGGGGATGCCCGGCGGCATGCCCGTGATCGCGGCGGGTTGCGTGCGGTAGCTGTGGGAGGTCGTGGCCATGAAACCCCGCTGGTACGATTTGCTGGCGTCGCGACAGCATCGCCCACCACGCCCCTGCGCTGCAAACCCACGATCCAGACGCCACCCCACGAGCGGGCCGAGTCCGCCCCACGCCATCGCATGCCCGGCCCGCTTCTCGTCGTGACGATCGACCGGCTTCCCGCCTGGATCCTGCCGGCCTATGGGGCGACATGGCTGGCGACGCCATGCATCGACCGCCTGGCGGCACGGGGCGTGGTCTTCGATGGTGCGGTCTGCGAGTCGGACGATCCCCGGGATGCCATGCGGGGGCTGCTGGCATGGGTGGCTCGTCGGCCGGCCGCCATGGCCGTCGTCACCGACGACCCCGCGGTCACCGACGGCCTGTGCCACGGTGACGTCACCGTCGTGCCGGCGTCGTCGCCACCTCGGCCTGCCGGCGACGAGCCGTCAACGAACCTCGCGCGGCTGTTCGCGGCCGCGGCGGCCATCGTGGGGGAGCGGCGGCATGAGGTGGTGTGGTGCCATGCGAGCAGTCTCGGCACGGCGTGGGATGCGCCTGCCGAGCTTCGCGAGGCCTACGTGGATCCCGACGACCCGCCCCCGCCAGCCGGCGCGGTGGCGGCTGATCTGCCCGTCACGCCCGACACCGACCCCGATCTCGTCGCCGGCCTGCGACACGTGTTCGCAGGCCAGGTCACGCTCCTCGACCGCTGTCTCAGCCGCGTGGTCGATGCAGCGGGAGACGGCTGGACGATCCTCGTCGTCGGGGTCCGCGGCATGCCGCTGGGCTTGCATGGCCGCCTCGGGCCCGGCCCGCTTCCGCCGTATTCAGAACTGGTGCGGCTGCCGGCGATTCTCGTGGACGCCGCGGGCCGTATGGCGGGCCAGCGCTACGCCGGCCTCGTCACGGCCTCCGACCTCGGGGAGACGCTCGCCGAGCTCGTGGCCGACGCTGTGGCACCGCCGCACGAGCCGTGGCAGGCGCGGAGCCTGGCGTCGCTCTTCAGCGAGTGGACGGCCATCGCGCGGGATCGCGTGATCGTGACCGGCAGTTCTGGCGTGGCGGTGGTGACATCGGCATGGCATCTCATCAGGCTGCCGCACGACGAGGAGCCGATCCTGCGATTGTTCGCCAAGCCCGACGACTGCTTCGACCTGTGCGACGTGGCCGACCGCTGTCCGGCCGTGATCGAGGCGCTGCGGCCGGTGGCCGAGGCGGCGGCGGCCGGCGATCATCCGCGGGCCTGGGCCACGCCGCTCGGGGCCGGGGGAGAGTCGGCGGACTGAGCGTTGGTCCGGGGTTTTCGGCGGCAAACCCGCGTGGCTCGGCCGGCGGGAGGCCGCTACCATCCGCCCTCCCCGCAGACCTCCCCGCTTCACCATGGAACGTCCGATGGTCGTCATCCGCGCGCTCGTGATGGCCCTCGCGGCCGGCTGCGCGCTGGGGCAACTCGTCGCCGAGGCCCGGCCCGTCGTGGTCCGCGTGCAATGGGGAGGGGGCACGCCTCAGGCCTGGGGCGGCACCGTGGAGATCGTGCCCGCCGCCGCCGTGGCTCCGCCATCGCCGATCACGTGGCGGACGCTCTCGACCGATGCCGATGCGGCCACTCACGTGCACCAGTCAGCCCATACGGTGCACGTGCATCAGCCGCGGGCGATCGCCAGCGACGGCGTCGAGATCACCGTGGATGATTGGAAGACGGCGCGGCTCGTCGTGCGGCTCGCGGCCGCGGACGGAGGCAGGCCCACCACGCTCGACGTGCCGGTCATCGATCTCCTGGCCGCGCCGGCGCAGCAGCCGCTCGATGCTCTCGGCAACCGGATGACGGCGCGGATCCCGGCTGACGAGGCGCTCCGCGTCGAGGCCGCCACGGCCGATGCCGCCGACCGTTTTTCGGTCGAAACGCTCGGCCTCGTCCGCCGCCCCGGCGACCGGCTGCGGGTGCGCGTCGATCCGATCCTCACCACGCGGCTTCAGGGCGGGCACTCCGTGGAGCTGAGGATGAGGTTGAAGTCTCCGCAGGGGGGCGAGGGTGCCGCGCAGGCCGTCACGTTAGCCCCACTCGCCGACGATCCCTTGGTGGCTGTCGGCCGCGGGTTCACCGAGTTCGAGCCGGTGGTGTTCGACGTGTCGCTGCCTGCGGAGGACGGGGTGTCGGGCATCGAACTCGAAGCCCTCGAACGCGGCGGCCTTCGCTGGTCGCGTCCGCTCGCATCGCGCACGGTCGAACTCGTCGCCCTCAGTGAGGGGCCGCTCGAGCCGGCTGGCAGCGAGCCCTGGAAGCTGGTCTATGAACTCGATCCGGGAAGCCCGCGGCTGCTCGAGCGGCTTCGCCGGCTGCCGGGGGTGAGTCTGCCGAGCATGCCGCTGCCGGAGATGCCCCTGCCGAGCCTGTCGATGGCCGCGGTCCCGCTCCCCAAACTCCCGAGCATGCCGCTGCCGGCCGTGGCCATGCCCAACGTCTCCGCGATGGTGCCCCGGCTCAGCGGCCCGCTGTTTCAGGGGCACTCGACGCTCGTCACGCACGCGCTCGGTCCCATGCTGAGGCTTCCGCCCGCCGACCGGCCCGGGCATCCAGCCTGGGAGGGCGTCGTGATCGCCGGCGTGCAGCCGGGCCTGCCGCACGCGGTCGAGATCGAGTATCCGACCGATCAGGATGCCACCGTCGGCATCGCCGTCCTCGAGGCGGATGCCGCGGGCGTGGTGGTGCAGTCGAGCCACTCGGGCGGATTCGCGGTGGCGCGGCCGCCGGTTGCCGTGCCGTCCGCGACGATCGCCGTCCACCGCTTCATCTTCTGGCCCACCTCGAAGCAGCCGCTCGTGTTGATTGCGAACGCGTCGACCCGGCAGTCGGCGACGATTGGTCGGATGCGGGTGACGGCCGGTCCGGGGCGGCTGCAGCCGGAGGCGACCAGGCCGCCTGCCGCGCTTCTGGTCGGGTCGGGTCTTGCCACCCGCCGAGTCCACGCGTTTGCGGACGTGCCCGACCTTGCCCGCGGCTATGGCGGGGGAGCGAGGTTCGCTCCGCAGGAGGGTCGGCTCAGCGTTGACTGGACGGCCCACGTCGCGGCATCGCGGCACCTCGCCGAACTTGTCACGGCGCAGGGGGGAGCTGGCACGATGCTCACGGCCTACGCGGAGGGTGCCGCGCTCTGGCCGTCCATCGCCGCGCGGCATGCGCCGCGGTGGGACGCGGGCACCGGCAACTTCGGCAGGGATCTGCTCGCGGCCACCGCCCGGGTGCACGCGCGGCATGGGCTGACGCTGATCCCCGCGGCCCGGTTCGACGCGCCGCTCCCAGCGGTCGAGGCGGCGCTGGTCGGAGGAGTCTCCCGGCCGGGGATCGCCTGCGTCGGCCGCGATGGCAAGCCGCGACGGCTCGACGACGGTGGCATGCACTACAACCTCCTGCATCCCACCGTCCAGCAGGCCGTCGAGGAGGTGGTCGTGGAGATGGCCACGCGCGTCCGCGGCTCCACGGCGGTTGCCGGCGTGGCGGTTGTGATTCCGCGCGACGGCTGGCTCCACCTGCCGGGGCTCGCCTGGCCGCTCGACGACGACACGTTCGCGCGCTTCGCCGCCACGCTGCCGTCGCCGCCCGTCACGGAGGGTGAGGGCCGGTTTGCGGAACGTGCCAGGCTCGTCGAGGGGCCGTTTCGCGACGCCTGGATCGCGTGGCGGTGCGGCGAGGTGGCCCGGTTTCACGCCCGTCTGGCCGCCGCGGTGGCTGCGGTCGATGCGCGGTGGCCGCTGCACATCGTTCCCACCACGCTCTTCACGGCAGGTGAACCCGCGAGTCCGGGGCCGGCTGACGGCACCTCGGCCGACGATCGCGTGCGGCTCGCCGGTTTCGATCCTGCCGCCCTGCACGCCCTGCCGGAAGCCGGCCGCGTGGTCTACGTGTGGCCCCGCGTCCACGCGCCGGCCGACGGCGTGAAGGAGAGGGCCGCTGTGGCGGCGGCCAATCGCTCTCCTGCCGTCGCGCGGGCGGCCTCGGCCTCGCGTCATCGGGCCGCGGTGCTCGTCGAAAACGGCTGCGACGTGGACGTTGACGACGTCGTGCCGCACGGGCCGTTTGGCTCGGCGACCGCCCGGGAGCGGGCGGAGATGATGCCGGCGGAGTGCGGATCCCGAGCCCTCGCGGAGGTCGTCGGCCTGGTGGATGCGGAGGCGGTCTTCGATGCGTCGCTGCTCGCCGCGGCCCTGCCGCGATCGCCGTCGAGGGCGGCGGTCGAGTCGATGCCGTCGATTCCGGCCGACGCGGTTCGCGCCGATCAGCCGCTCGTGGTCCGCGTGTGTCGGCAGCCGGGGCTGGCATGGGCGCTCGTGTCGAATGTCGCGGCGGTGCCGGTCACGGCGCGGCTGGCGGTGGCGGGGCGTCCGGCTCGGGCGGTAGACGCCGTGGACGGCACGCCGCTGGTGATTGGCGGCGAGGCGGAGGTGGTCGTGCCGCTGTCGGCCTGGGGCGTGCGATGCGTGCTTCTCGAAGGCGATTGCGGCGTGACGGCGGCCAAGGCCGACTACGCGGATGACGTCCGCCGTGAACTCGCCGTGCGGGTCGAGCGACTGCGACAGCGACGCGCGGTGCTCGAGACCCCCGTACCCCTGGACGTGCTCGACAATCCGGCCTTCGAACTCGGCGTGGGGCCGACAGACGGCAAGCCGGCCGCGTCGATCGCGGGCTGGGAGGTGGTGGAGTCGCGACGGGGCGGTGTGGCGCTCGTTCCGGGCGCCGCGGCATCGGGGGAGCCCGGCCGCGGACTCGAGTTTTCCTCCTTCAACGGGCTGGCGACGCTGCGGAGCAACCCGTTTCCGGCACCCGCCTCGGGGCGGATCAGCGTGGCGGCCTGGCTGAGGGTGAGTGACGCGGCGGTGCAGCCCCCGCTCCGGATCGCGATCGAGGGCGTGCAGGGCGACCGCGAGTATTACCGGTTTGCGGCGATCGGGGGCCTCACTGGCGGTCGGCCGCTCACCGGCCAATGGTCGCAGTTCGTGCTTCAGGTGGACGATTTCCCGGCCGAGCCCGTGGAGTCGCTGCGCGTGCGGTTCGATCTGCTCGGCCCGGGCCGCGTGCAGATCGACGACGTGCGGGTGTTCGACCTTGCGTTCGACGATTCGCAACGGTCGCGGATCACCACGGCCGTCAGCCTTCTTGAGCATCAGCAGTCGAGCGGCGATCTGGGCGGCTGCCTCGTTGGCCTGGAAGGCTACTGGCCGATGTTTCTGGAGGCCTTCGTGTCAGACGCCGCGGTGGCGGCGCAGCAGGCCGCCCCCGAGCCGACGCCGGTGCCGCCCGTCGCCCCGCAGCCCGCCGACCGGCAGGCGGGAGGGATGTTCGACCGGCTCAAGAGTTGGTGGCAGTGAGCGTCAGCAAGCCCAATCGCGTGAGCGATGGGAATTCAGGAAGCCCAATCGCGTGAGCGATGGGGGCTGCCCTCACGCGGGACGCAGCCGTACGCCTGACGGCGTTACGCTTCCTGGCGTCAGAAAGCCCAATCGCGTGAGCGATGGGGGCTGCCCTCACCCCGGTGGCCAGCCGAGACCTCGTCCGCCGAGCAGATGAACGTGCAGGTGATCGACCGACTGCCCGCCGTCGCGGCCGCAGTTGACGACGAGCCGGTAGCCGTCGGCGAGCCCGAGCTTCCGCGCGAGCTGCGTGGCGACGAAGACGAGGTGGCCGAGCAGGGGTTCATCCCCAGGCTCTGCCTCGGCGAGCGACGGAATCGGCCGCTTCGGGATCACGAGCACGTGAACCGGCGCCTGCGGTGCCACGTCGTGGAACGCCAGGCAGAGATCGTCTTCGTGCTCGATCCGGGCCGGGATTTCCTTGCGGATGATCCTGCCGAAGATCGTGTCAGCCATCGGTCGTGTCTGCCGGCGTGGCCGGCTGCTGGGCCTTGCGGCCGCGGCGGCGGGGTGCCTTGGGGGCGGCCCACTCCTTGGTGAGCGCCTCGAACACCTCGGGCGTCTCGTAGCGGACGATGTTGCGGCCTTCGGGCATCGGGCCGATGAGCGTGCGGAAGATCGGCGCGCCCCGGAGATCGAGGTCGGTGCTGCAGTCGTCCGCGCCGATCGGCAGGTGAGTCCGGAGAATCCCCTCTGCCGAGTCGAAGTCGCGGATCACGAGTTCGCCGTCGGTGCCACGGGTGACGAGTCGCCAGGTGTCTTTTGTCATCGCGCACGCTCCATGCGGGGTGGGCGGCCGGCCAGGCGCCCGCAGCCCGCGGTACCTGGTAGGTATCGGCAGGGGGCGGCTGCGCGGCGACCGGCGGCTCACCGGGCCGGCATGGCCGTCATGTCGGGTTCGTCCGTCACGCGTGGTCTTTCCGGAACCGGCGGCGCATGCGGAATGCGGCGAGCGGGTTTCTGAGTGTGCGTGGGCCATGCTGACCCGGGTAGGCTTCCACAGTCTGCTGGCCCCTTCGGCTTCGTCCACGGCAGCCACGCGAGGATCTCGTTGGAGTTGTTCGAGCGATGGATTCAGCCCTGGTGGAGTGCCTGCAGTCGTCGTCGCTGTTTCAGGGTGTCGAGCCGGCCGGCTTGGTCCGCTTGCTGGGGGTGGTGGAACCAGTCGAGTTCGCCGCGGGCCAGGTGATCGCCCGTAGTGGGGAGCGAGCCGAGGCGTTGGTCGTTTGCAAGACGGGCCGGATCCGGCTGGTCACACCCGCTGGTCGGGAGGTCGATGCCGCCGCACAGTCTTGTGGCGAAGAGGCGGCGGCGGGACTGGACGTCTATGCCCTGACTGCAACGGCCGCAGGGCGGGTCGTCGGCTGGAGGATTCCCCGATTGGCCCTCCTGGGCTTTCTCCGTGAACAGTCGTGCCGGGAGTCTCGTGCCGTGAGCATCCTCGTCTCGCGACTGGCCGGGGAGGAACTGCCGCTGGCGCAGATGGCCGCGACTGTCGTGCCGGCGGCGGTTGGTTGGCGGGAGCTCGTGGGCTGGGGCGTGGCAGTAGCCCTGCCTCCGCTCGTCTACGCGATGGGATTGCAGGCAGGTGGGACCGTGCAGGCGGCGATGACCGCGGCGATCTGCTCGGCGATGATGGTGCTCTGGGTGTTCTCGCTGCTGGATGAGTTCATCCCGCCACTGGTGGCGATGGTGGCCACGCTGTTCATTGGACTGGCACCTCCGGCAGTGGCCCTGGCAGGGTTTTCGTCGCCGGGGCTGATCACGCTGCTGGGGGTCTTTGCCCTGGCGGCCATCATCACGGCTTCGGGGCTGAGCTATCGCCTCATGCTCTGGCTGCTTCTCCATCTGCCGGATCGGGCTGTTTTTCATCAAGGCGTGCTGCTGTTCGGCGGCTACCTGCTGTCGCCGATCACGCCATCCGGAAATAATCGGCTGTCGCTGCTCCTGCCGCTCTATCGCGACATGCTCGACGGTCTGAAGCTGACGCGGGGTGGCGCGGCGGCAACGGCCTTGATGACGGCGACATTCTCGGGTGCGATGCTGATGTCGCCGATGCTTTCCACCAGCAAGTCGGCCAACATCGCGGCGATCACGCTGCTCCCCGAGCAGGTTCAGGAGGAGTTCATCGGGTTATTCTGGCTGGTCGCCGCGGCGGTGGCGGCGCTCGGATTGACGCTGTTCCACGCCCTGGCGTCGGCGTGGCTGTTTGCGTCGCCGCGGGCTCAGCCCCTCCCCAAGCCGCGCATCGCCGAGCAGCTCCGGCTGCTTGGACGGCTGACCTCCTCCGAATGGCTGGCCGTGGCCGGATTCGTGTTCTTCCTGGTCGGGGCGGTCACGTATTCGTGGCACCACGTGCCCCCTTCCTGGCTGGCCGGCTGCGTGCTCGTGGGGCTCTTGCTGTCAGGGCAGTTCTCCAAGCAGGACTTTCGGCGGCAGATCGACTGGCCGATGCTGTTTTTTCTGCTCGGAGTTGACAGCATCACGCGGGTGATGGACTACCAGGGACTGCAGGCGGGCCTGGCCGCGTCGCTCGCCGGCTGCTTCCAGTTCGTCGATGGCCGGATCGAGCTCTTCATCTTCGCCGCGCTGGTGACGACATTGGTGATTCGCTTGGCGTTGCCAGTGACGGCAGGCATGCTGGTCTCGGTGGTGATCCTGCTGCCCGTGGCGGCAGCCCACGGCATCCATCCCTGGATCTGCGTGTTTTTGACCGCCATGTTCAGTGACATCTGGTTCCTGCCCTACCAGAGTTCGGTCTACCTGCAGGTTTTGTCGCAGGGGTGCGGCGACACGTACGATCGACGCCGTTTCTTTCTCCATAGCTGCTGGATGAACCTGGCCCGGGTGGTCGTGGCGTATGCTTCGATTCCCTGGTGGAACTGGCTGGGATTGCGATGATGCGGCGGCTGCGTGCATTCCTGATCGCCTGCTTTGCCGTCGGTGGGCTGTTGGCCCTGGCAGGCTTCAACGCCTCGCGGCCGCGATTGATGGTGCTGCACTCCGGCAGCGAGCGGACGGTCTGGGTGGAGGACGTTGACAGGGGCATGCAGCAGGAGCTGGACCGCAATCGCCGGCCGGTCAGCCTGACTCGTCATTACCTGAGGCTGGATGAACCCGGCCTTGGTGCGGAGGCGATTCGCGTGCGGGTTCAGGATGCTCACCGGGCGATTGGTTGGCTGAGGCCCGATATTCTGATCGCCGTGGATGATGAAGCCAACGCGCTGGTGGCCCGCGACTACGTCGGCCGCGGCAGGCCGAACGTGCTCTACGTGTCGATCGATCAACCTCCGGCGGAGTATGGATACCAGTCGTCAGCAGCGGTGACCGGGATCAGCGAAGAGCTGCCGTTGATGGCCGTCCGCGATGCGCTGGGCGATCTGCGGAATGAGTCCGGTGCGCACTCGAACGGCGAGTTGCCAGGGGGGGCAGCGGGTGCAGAAAGACTTCCCGGCAGCCCTCCGCGTGTTGTGCTGGTTCCCGACCAGCCGCTGCGGATCGCGGCGATCGCCCGGGACAGCGAAACGGGGCGAGCCGAACTCACGCAGGTGCGGCAGTTCGACTGGTCACCCCATGAGCTCGGCCCGACAGCGACGGTGACAACGCTGGCCGCCTGGCAGGAGCAATGCCGATCGTTGGCGGGACGAGCGGACATCCTCCTTGTGCTCAGCTACCGCGGGCTGCACCGTGACGACGGGGGCGGAGCCCTGGTGCCGGGAGCGGAGTTGGCTGAGTGGCTAGAACGGGAATCGGTTCCGCTACCGGTTGGGTTGGATGTCGGCTATGTCGTTGACGGTGGCGGCTGGAGCCTCGCGCCGGCGCCGCTCGACTACGGCCGAGGCGCCATGCGCATGGCCTTGGAGTGGATGGAGCCAGCCCGTAAAGGCGAGTTGCCTCACTCCTGGCGGTCGACCCACTTTGATGTGGCCCTGCGTGCGTCGCGGTTGCGCGAGCGAGGGTTGCGGCTGCCGCCGATCTATGTGGAGGCAGCTCGCGCCGGAAACGACTCCTACGATTGATGGCGTGAGCCCTGAACCCGCGCCCAGGATGCGCAGGCGGCGCAGAGCTTGAAAAACGCGGTTTTTTTCGCGGATTACGCGCTCCCGTGGTCGCCTGAAAACTGATGCGATAGGATCGCACCGGAGGGTAAGCGAACGGCTAGCGGTCTGACTCGAAATCAGATGCCGAGAAATCGGTTGCGGGTTCGAATCCCGTGCCCTCCGCTTTACGGCTGCAACGCCATCGTGGCCGTTGCAGCCTGACGATGGGCCGGCCATCCGGGCCGGCGGCGCGTTGTGCTGCAACGCAGTTGTGGCCGTTGCAGCCTGACGATGGGCCGGCCATCCGGGCCGGCGGCGGCGGATGAAACGGTGTCATTGTGTGTGGCAGCCAGATGAGACGTTGGCCTTCTGCCACCGCCTTTCCGCGACGAGGGAGCGAGGGGCTGCCCGTGCCCCGGGAGCCGGCGTTGCTTCCGACGCGCAGCCACGATGGCGAAGCGGAGGAAGCATCGAGCGAGCGAAGGGCAGGATGCTGGGAGCCGGGCCGCGCCCGGCGACCGTAAGCCGGAGCCGACGCCGCGACGGCGGCGACGGCGCGACAGTCGCATGCCCGCAGTGAGCGTCCGGCGACGGGGCATGGGCAGCCCCTCGCGGCGGGATGAACATCCACAGGTTGAAAACCTGTGCTACGGGAGAGCCCAGAGCGTCGCCATGAACATTCACAGGTTGAAAACCTGTGCTACGGGAGAGCCCGGAGCGGCGTGGCCCCCCACGCTCGTCAGCGGTCGCCCCAGCGCTCGATCACGAGCGGGTCGTGCGACTTGATGTCGCCGATGCGAAGCGCAGCGCGGCCCGCGAGCAGGTCGTCCACGAGACTGCCCACCACCTGCGATCGCCAGCCGGTGGCGAGCAGCGGCGGCCGCTCGTCGTCGTAGTAGCCGAGCTTGTAGGAAAGCAGGTCGCGCATGTCGGACGACGTGCCGACGAGTGCCGGCGCGAGGTGCTCGCTGCGGCACATGCCCGCCACGGCGGTGGCGAGGAACTGACCGAGCATCGCCAGCTGCGGCGGCGGGGCGCGATGCCGCTCGCCGCCCGGGCACTCCTCCTCGGGGATTTCCAGGCCGCGGGCAATGGCTTCGGAGAGTCCCTTGAGGATGTACCGCAGGTCGGATCGCTGCATCCCGCGGATCGCCGAGATCTGCCGCTCGTCGGCGCTCTTGCGCTTGCAGAGCTCCACGAGGAGGTCGTCGCGAAGCACCCGCTTGGGCGGCATGTCGCGCTCCTCCGCCACCGAGTCGCGCCAGTGCCAGAGCTCGCGGGCCACGGCCAGTTCCCGGCGGGAGAGGCCGTTGAGCCCCGACACCCGCCGCCACCGCTTGCGGCTGAACGACTCCTCGACGTCGTCCTGCCAGGCCGCCATCTCGTCCTGCATCCACTCGACGCGGCCGAGCGACTCGAGCTTCCGCTCCAGCTTCCGCCAGAGCTGCTCCAGGTGACGGACGTCGTCCACGGCGTATTCCAGTTGCGCCTGCGTGAGTGGCCGCTGCCGCCAGTCGGTTCGCGTCTCGCCCTTGTTGGTGGGGAGGTTGAGGAACCGGCGGACGATCGAGGCGTAGCCGGCAGGAAAGTCGTGGTCCACGAGGCCCGCGGCCACCTGCACGTCGAAGAGGTTCGACGGCCGGGCCTGGATCGCGTGGAGGATGAAGCCAAACTCTTCGCGGCCGGCATGGACGACCGTCGTGCGGCCGGGCTCGGCGAGGAGCCTCCAGAAGGGCTCGAGGTCGCGGGCCTTGAGCGTGTCGATCACCGCAAGGATGCCCGGCGCGGCCACCTGCACGAGGCAGAGCTGGCTGCGGTAGGTGTGCTCCGAGACAAACTCGGTGTCGAAGCAGACGTGCGGATGGGGGGCGAGGCGATCGACGAGGTCGCGAACCTGGGTGTCGGTTTCGACGACCTCGAAGTCGGAAGCAGAGCGGGCGTTCATGCGTGGGGGCCGGGGGTTCGCCGTCGGCCCGAAAAGGGAAGGCTCGGCCGCTACACGAAGAGCCACGCCATCACGGCGAACACCGGCAGCAGCACCCCCATACTGTACATCACGTAGCCGAAGAAACTCGGCATCTTCACGCCCGCCTGCTCGGCGATCGCCTTGACCATGAAGTTGGGGCCGTTGCCGATGTAGGTCAT
>JBBAVQ010000045.1:0-14249 GCA_040397625.1 Pirellulales bacterium
ACTTCACCTCGCCGCGGCTGGTGACGTACCAGAGCCGGTCGCCCTCCACGAGCGGCGCACAGCAGATCCCCTGCAGCGGCCAGTCGTGGACGCGGCCCGTGGGCAGTTTCTCGCTCGAATCCTGCCAGAGGAACGAGCCGTCCTTCACGTCGAAGGCGAGCAGGCAGCCGAGGTCGGTGGCCGGCGGATACCGCTTCAGCCAGCCCTTGCCGTTGTTGGTGCCGACAAACGCCTTGCCGTCGGCGATCACCGGGTTGCCGTACGACTGGCTGCCGAGCGCTGCCACCCAGGCGACGTTCTTTGCCGTCTTGGGATCCCAAGCGCCTGTATCGGGGTCGAACTCGCCCGGGGCCCATTCGATCGGCAGGTTGGCCGCGTCGGCAACGTTGTTGCGGCTCGGCGAGCCGCCCCACTGGTTCCATTCGGTGGCTGTGGCGACCGTCGCGACGAGCGGGAGCCAGAGAAAAAGGTGCCAGCCACCTTTTGTCTGAAAGACCCCGGCCTCTGGCCGGGGCCGTGTCGCCTGCGGCGACCGGCAAAAGGTGGCTGGCACCTTTTTCTTCTCCACGAGCGTCGTCATTTCACCGCCTCCACGGAAACGTTGTCGATGTAGATCTCGGAGTCTTTCGAGTTGCCGAAGAAACCCGGGCTGCCCTGGAGGTTGCCCGCCTCGTGAACGCCTTCGATCGTCCAGGCCTCCGGCTCCGCCTCGCCCCGCGGCCAGACCTTGCCGCGGAGCACCGCAGAGCCGTCTTTCGTGCGGGCCTCGAGCTTCACGGTGTACCAGCGACCCGCCTCCCAGGCGAAGGGGATCGTCTTCGAGAAGTACGTCGCCACCTGCGGCGGCCAGGAACGGAGCTGCAGCTGCTGGCTCGCCCCCATCATGTCGAGCGTGTACCGCTGGGCGACGAGGCCCATGTCGGGCATCCGCGCCTTCTCGAGCGCCGCCGGGTTGCCGAACTTCTTGGCGAACGCATCGGCGTCGGTGGCGGCCGACTTCGGCGTGTCGGAGGCGGGCGATCCCGGCTTCTCCACGCCCGTCTCCTGGGCTCGGAAGTCGGCCTGCACGGAGTAGTCGTGGAGCCCGATCGGCCCGATCCAGCCCTGGCTCCGGGTGCCCTTGGGAATGGTGGTCACCTTCACGAGGCACTTCGAGCCATCGACCTCGCGAACCGCGTGGCGATACCGCATGCCGATCCAGGGGAGCGGCGGCTCGCCCTTTACGGCGCCCGTCTTCGGGTCGGCGGCGAGCGGGATGTCGTCGAAGTCGAACCGCCAGGGGAGCGGCGGCATCGAGCGAATCCGCGACTTTCCTTCGAGAGTGCCGACCTTCGCCGTGATGATCGCGGCGGCGTGGCCCGTGGCCGGAGCGGTGTAGACGCCCTCCTTCGAGACGCCGCCCGCAGTCGCGGTGAACTCGGCGGCCGACTCCTTCACGAACCGGCCCGCGGCGTCATAGAGCCGCACCGTGAGGGGCACCGTCGCTCCGGCGGCGATCTCCGCCTCGGCCGGCACGATCTGCACCCAGGCCGGCTCGCCCGGTGTGCCGCCCGTGGTGGCCGACACGATGTCGGGACCAGGGTTGGCCGGGCCCGACGAGGCCGAGCCCGCCATCTTCTCGCCCAGGCAGTAGAGCCGGGCGCCCGTGGTCAGGTAGAGAAGCCCGCCGCAGGCGATCGGCGACGCGGTGACTTCGTCTTCCTCGTCGAGCCGCATCCGGTTGACGAACTTCAGGCCGTCTTTCGTCGGCTCGAGCACGTGCCAGCCGCTCGTCGAGCAGACATAGAGTTTTCCATCCGCCACCAGCGGACTGCCCCGGACGATCGTGCCGAGGAGCTTTACGGGCTTGCCGACCGGTTCGCCGGTTTCCTTGTCGAAGGCGTAGACCTTGGCGCCGTCGTCCACGAAGTAGACGCGATCACCGAGCACCACCGGCATCGACCGGCCGTCCATCACGCCCTTCTTCTGCCAGACGGCGTTCGTGGGCGTGATGTCGCCCGAGCCCACGCCTCTGAACCGGGTCACCGAGCCCATGGACGTGTTGTCGAGGTTCTCCTCCGCCTGGGAGATGAAGATGCTGTCGCCATCGACCAACGGCGCGACGTTGAGCCCGCGACGCGAGAGCTTGAAGTTCCAGACGGCCTTGCCCGTCCTTGGCTGGAAGTTCCAGACGCTCCCGTCGCTCGATCCGAAGACGAGCGCCGCCTGGCCGCCGAGCACGGCGAGCGAGGGCGTGCTGTAGGTGGTGTCTTCGGGCAACTCCTTCGTGCCGTTCATCCAGCGGACCTCGCCCGTGGCTTTGTCCATCCCCAGGAAGCGGTGGGCAGGCCGGGCGGTGTCGCCCCAGCCGGTGACGACGGCGCTGGCGATCACGAGATCTTCGAAGACCACCGGGATGTTCGTGCGGCCGCCGTAGGTGGAGAGAAACCCAAACTCCTCATGGAGCGACCGTTGCCACTTCGTCTTTCCGGTGGCCGCGTCGATCGCCGTGAACGCGCCGCAGACGCCGTGCGCGAAGACCGTGTTCGACGCGGGATCGGCGATCACCGCCGACCAGCCGACCCGCTCGGCCGGCACGTCCGAGAGATAGACATTGAACACGTTTTCCCAGAGCTTCTTGCCCGTGGCCGCGTCGAGGCAGAGCACCTTCTCTGCCTCCTCCTTCGTGCCCGGCTTGTGGCGGACCAGCGTGTAGAGCTTGCCGTGCATGATCACCGGCGTGGAGATGCCGCCGGCTTCGTCGCTCTTCCAGAGCACGTTCGTTCCCACCTCCGGATCGAACGAAGTCACGAGCGGGGGGCCGTCGTAGTGGCGGTCTTGCCTGGGGCCTCGCCAATCGGGCCAGTCGGCCGCCGGTGTCGGCGAGGCGAAGAGCGCCGCGGACGTTGCGGCGACGCAGAGCAGGCGGGTCATCGGGCTTGGCGCATTCAACCGTGGCGCACTCAACGTATTCATTCGGTGATCCCCTCGGCCTTCAGGTCGGCTGGAAGTTTCGGATCGACGATGCCCAGCGCCCCGCGTCCCTGCTGCACGCGGTCGGCCGTATCGGCCTTGATGCTCTCGGTGTCGGCGTCCCACCAGCGGCGGCGGACGGCGAGGTTCGGCTCGGCGAGCGGGCGGACGACCCGCATGCCGACGCCGAGGGCGGGCTCCTCCGTGTACCACCACGGGCTCTTGGGGAGGTTGGGATCGACGTCCTTCCAGTCGGGCGACTCGCGGGTGCCGCCGGCGTCGCGGGAGCCGCGGCGGGCGGCGCTTCGGCACTGCGCGGCTTCGTCGTAGTAGGCGCCGCCGCGAAGCACCCGCGGATAGAGCTTCTGCGGCCAGGTGATCGCGTCGGCCACGCTCACCGGTTGCGGCAGCGCCGCCTGCCGTCCGTAGCCGCCGGCCACGAGCTCGTCGACGCACCACTCGGCCACGTTGCCGTGCATGTCGTGGAGGCCCCAGGCGTTGGCCGCCTTGTGGCCAACCGGGTGCGGTGCCTCGTCGGAGTTGTCGGCAAACCAGGCCGCGTCGTCGAGGTCCTCGACGTCGTCGCCGATCGTCCAGAGCGTGGTCGTGCCGGCGCGACAGGCGTATTCCCACTCGCTCTCGGCGGGCAGCCGGTAGAACCGGCCGGTCAGGCCGCTGAGCCACTTGGTGTACTGGCGGGCCGCGAACTGGGTCATCGTGACGGCCGGCAGTGTGTCGTCCTCGCCGTTGACGAACGTGGTCGTCGGGTCGTACAGCGCCGACGGCGCCGTGACGGCGTCGGCCTCGTTGTCGGGCGTGATCGGCCGGATCTTGGCCGACCGCATCGCCTTGAAGAGTTCGAAGGCGGCCATGTATCGCTTGTACTCCGCCCAGGTGACCTCGCACTTCCCGATCCAGCAGGGATCGACCTTCACCTCGAACCGGGGACCCTCGTCGCTCGCGCGATCGGACTCGCCGTCGGGGCTGCCCATGCGGAACGTGCCGCCGGGCAGCGGAATCATCCGGAAGGTCACCGTCGTACCGGGGATCGTCTCGTCGTAGGCCACCATCCAGCCCCCGGGTACCTGCACCGCCGGGCCGTCGCCCGACGGCCTCGCCTCGCCCGGCACAAAGCCGTGATCGGCGCGGAGCGGCCACGGTGCGAATCCGATCAGGATGAGAAGCGTCAGGCCGGGCATCAGACGGCGGGAAATGGCGGGCATGCGGGGAGGGATCCGGGGGCCGGGGACGTGGGGCGCCGAAGATCGTAAAGTGTAGTCTTCCGATCCCAGTCCCGCACCCGCGGGGAGCACCGCCCGTGTCCGCCGCCAAGCCCCCCAAGCCCACCTCGTCGTCGCCAAAGAACTCGTCAAAGAGCAAGGCGGCGAAGAAGGGGGACGACCAGCCCGCCGAGCGGGTCGTGGCCGAGAACCGTAAGGCCCGCCACGACTACGAGATCATCGACACGCTCGAGTGCGGCATCGCGCTGGTGGGCAGCGAGGTGAAGAGCCTCCGCGGGGGAAAGATGAGCCTCGACGAGGCCTACGGCCGTGTGGATGGCAACGAAGTCTGGCTGCTCGGCTGCGACATCCCCGAGTATGAGAAGGCCAACCAGCTCAACCACAAGCCGAAGCGGCCGCGGAAGCTGCTCCTCCACCGCCGCGAGATCGCGAAGTTCGCCGGCCACGCGTTCGAGAAGGGGCTCACGCTCGTCCCGCTCAAGGCCTACTTCAAGAACGGCCGCGTGAAGGTGCTGCTGGGTGTCGGCCGCGGCCGCAAGGCCCACGACAAGCGGCAGAAACTCAAGGCAGACACCGCCCGGCGAGACATCGAGCAGGCGCTCCGCGGCCGCCGCTGAAAAGCCGACGCCCCCGCAGGCTGGAGCCTGCGGGGGCGTCGATGGCGTTTTCAGAGCGTGCGCTGCTGACGCACATGCGGGTGCGAAGGTCAGTCTTCGGCACCACAGCCCACGAGCGCGGACGACTCGGTGGAATCTTCCGGATGCCACAGGGGCATGCCCCGCTGGATGCGTTCGGCGAGGATGTCGATCTTTTGCTTGGAACCAGCCGGCGCGGTGGTCGGAATGAATTCCGGGGTGCACTGCGGCTCGAAGTTTTCGTCGTGACCGTAGAGTTCGATGATTTCGAAGACGTTGCGGATCCGGGCCATTGGGTCGAAACCACTCCTTGTCGATGCGAGTTCAGCCGGCAGCCATCAGGCAGGCGGAACGACCCGCTGGCCCTGGATGCCTCGATCCCGTTGGGTTGACGCAGGCCAGATGAATGACGCAACGAGCCTGCCGTGAGGCGGACTGCGGACTTTCATCAGGCGACCCGCTGGCGGGACGGCAGAACTGCCGTGGCGGGCGCGACGAGCGACGGGAACCTCGACATTATGGACCCGGCCACACGCGAGTCAAACATTTGGGCCGCGAGCGTTGGAACGCGGAAATGCAGCGGAAAAACCCCGCCAGACGGCAAGGCTTCGCCGTTCGTCACTGTCCCGGCGGGCCGGGCGGCAGCACGATCTCGACATCGGCGGGGGGAGGGGGGGGTGAGGAACTCGTCGCCGGCGTGGCGGCCGGGTCGAACTTCGGCGTGTCGGTGCCTGTGCGGGATTCGAGGTCGGCGGTGAGCGACACCTTCGCGCCCGCGGCTGGCCGTAACTCCAGCATCGTCACCCCCCACGTGCCCTTCGTCTTCTTACCCTCGACGGCCACCGCTCCTTTGCCAGAGGGGCCCGAGACGTCGAACTCGAGCGCGGCGATGCCGTCGGTTTCGTTGGCAGTGCCGCGGACGCTCGTCCCGCAGGTGACGGGGCTGCCGAGGGCCTCGGCGACACGGGCGTTGCCCCGCACCTCGTCGGCCGCCTCCTTCACAAGCGGGTGTTGCGAGAGCGGGCGACAGCCAAGCACCGCCAGCAGCACAGCCAGCGCGACGGGGAGGGGCGTGGCACGGAGACGGGAGGCATGAACGGGCAGAGCGCAGGGCATGGGAAACTCCCCAGGGGAACGAGGTGCGAGTTGGGTGAGCGGGCTCCGTGCAGACGCGGGCTGGCGATCAGCCCTTCGCGTCGTGGGCCCGGCACCAGGCGATCTTCTCGGCGGTGGTTGTCGGCAGGCTGCCACTCGAAGACTTCGTGGCGGCCGCTTTCACCGGGGCCGGGGCCGGGGCAGGTCGCTCGGCGGCCGGTTCCTCGATCGTGGCTTCGGCGGGCGCCGCAGCGGCTTTGGCACCCCGCGCCCTGGCCAGGATCTCGGCCGTCGAGGGCTTGCCGCCGGCAGCCGGCTTGGCCTCACCGGCCGGCTTTGCCGGCGCCGCCTTGCCGCGGGCGGCGGCGAGGATGTCGGCCGTCGAGGGCTTCTTCGCGGCGGCAGGCTTGGCGGCCTCCTTTGCCGGCGCGGCCTTGGCTGCGGGCTTGGCCGCCTTCTCCTTCGGCTCAGCGGGCTTCGGCAGAGGCTTGGGCACCACCTTCAGGCACGAGGGGTCGATGTCGTACCAGCCGACGTTGTTGAACTGGTCGAACTCGACGAGGCAGCGTCCGTTCATGTTGACCGTCTTCACCTGGCCGGTCGCCCGCGCGAACCGCGCGAGTTCGGGGGCGGGCGAATCGATCACGACGTACCTGTCGGTCCATTCCGTCTTGAGTCGCTCGATGACGTCGAACATGGGCTGTCGCGGCCGGGAACGGGGGGACGGGGGGCGAAGCCATGAATGTGATCGATGGCACCGGGGATCGCAAGATGCGGCTGCGACCGGGCGTCAACGGCACCTGGCGACGGCGGCTGGGGGCAGTGCCCGGATGCCTGCCGGGCCGAGGGCATACGACCAGCAGACCGTGGCCGGGAGATCGGCGATGGAGGCGACGTGCGCCGTCACCCGCACGGTCTCGCCTGCCGCGTCGTACGTTGATCCGAGCCATCCCGGCGGCTCCTTGAGCCGGCAGGCGATCTCGACGAGCAGCGTGTCGGGCTCGACTGGATGGGGAACGATGCTCGCCGAGTAGTGCGACCGGCCGGCCAGGCCCACGGCGAGGATCGCGGGGCCGTTCGGCGTTTCGAGCGGAGAGAGTTCCACGAGTGGCGGTGAGGCGGGCCACGACTGATCGCGGCTGTCGGCGGTGTGTTCCTGCGAGCTGGCGACGGGCATGCCGTCGATGCTGACGCTATGCCGCCAGCGGTCACCGTGCCAGGTGAAGACCACGCTCGTTCGCCCTGCCGTCAGGAGGAGCGGCGGTCGGGACCGCTGGGCGGGGGAAATGGAGGCGGACGGTTCGCGGTCGGCGGGCGGAGAGGTCATGATGTCGGCCAACAGCATACGGCAGCCGCGGCCGCCGCGCGCCGACCGCCAGGAAACCGGCTCATGGAACCGCGTCGCTCGTTCGGCTGGCCGATCCTCCTCGGGGTGGTGCTGATCGCGGCGTTGATCGCGCTGACGGTGGGCTGGGTGCTCGTCAGCATCGCGGCCGCGCTCGGCTCGCGCAACGCCGTCTTCTACTGGACCGTCCTCGGCGTCGGTGTGGCCCTGCTCGTGGTCGTGCTCGCCGGGGTGATCGTCTATCTCGCGCTCACAGTCAAGGCGATCGCGCTGTCGCAGCGGCAGAGCAACTTCATCGACAGCGTGACCCACGAACTCAAGAGCCCGCTTGCCTCGCTCAAGCTCTCGCTGCAGACGCTCACCCGCCGGGCCGTGCCCGCTGAGCAGCAGGCCGACTTCCACCGGATCATGCTCCAGGACGTGGAGCGGCTCGACACGCTGATCGACCACCTCCTCGACGCCGCCAAGACGCTCCAGCGCCGACCCCAGGCGGGGGGCGATGCGGCCGACGTGGAAGCCGTGCTCAACGGCGTCCGCGCCGCCGTGGTCCAACGGCACGGGGTGGCCGACGACACGATCGCCATCGAGGCCGCCGCGGATGGGCCGTTCATGGTTGTGGGTCAGACGGCCGACGTCGAGATCGTGATCCGCAACCTGCTCGACAACGCGGTGAAATACTCGCTTCCCGATCCGCGGGTCGTGGTGACCGTCAGTCACACCAACTCCGGCCGCGTGCGGATTGCCGTGGCCGACAACGGGCCGGGCATTCCGATCCCGCTCCGTCCGCTGATCTTCCGCCGGTTTCACCGCCTCGGCAGCGAACTCGAGCGATCCACGCCCGGCACTGGCCTGGGCCTGTTTCTCGTGAAGGCTCTCGTGAAGCAGATGCGGGGCAAGGTGCTCGTTCGCGGCCGCCAGCCGCCCCCCGGCACCGTATTCGAGGTGGAGTTGCCGGCGGCGCCTCGCACGCAGGGGTAGCGTCGGGCATGGGGTGGCCGTACGCCTGACGGCGTTACGCTTCCTGCGACCGGCATCAGGGAGCCCAATCGCGTAAGCGATGGGGGCTGGCCGTAGGTTCGGCGTGGAGGAGCACAGCGGTCTTTTCAGCCTGCGCGTCGTTGGTCTAATCGGGCCATGCACACCACCCACTCCGCTCCCACGACGCCGGCCGTGGACGTCGTTCCGATCCGTCGCGTGCTCGTGAGCGTGTTCGACAAGTCGGGCCTCGACCGGCTCGCCGCGGCGCTCAAGGCCGCCGGCGTTCGCGTCGCCAGCACCGGCGGAACCGCGACGGCGCTGGCCAAGCTCGGCGTCACGGTGGACGACGTGTCGGCGATCACCGGCTTTCCCGAGGTGCTCGACGGCCGTGTGAAGACGCTCCATCCCACCATCTTCGCCGGCATCCTCGCCCGGGGCGACCGACCCGACGACCTCGCGGTGCTCGCCGAGCATCGCGTCGAGCGGTTCGACGCGGTGATCGTCAACCTCTACGACTTCCAGAGCGTGATCGCGAAGCCCGACTGCACGCCGGCGCAGGCGATCGAACTCATCGACATCGGTGGCCCGAGCCTGGTGCGGGCGGCCGCCAAGAACCACGCCTTCACCAGCGTCGTCACGAGCCCCGCCCAGTACGACGCCTTCATCGCATCGGTCGCCCGGGGCGGCACGACGCTCGCGGAGCGTCGGCAGCTCGCGGCCGCGGCCTTCGAGCACACCGCGAAGTACGACGCCGTGATCGCCCGGTGGATGGCCCGGCACGCGGGCCTCGTCGCTGAGCCGTCGGCTGCCCTGCCGGTCGCGCCGGACGCCGGCCACGATCCACCGCTGCCGACCCGCGTGACGCTGGATCTCGAGCAGCGGCTGCCGCTGCGGTACGGCGAGAATCCGCACCAGTCGGCGGCGATGTATGCCCCGGTGGGCACGCATCTTGGGCTCGCGGGCCTCAAGCAACTCTGCGGCAAGGAACTCTCCTACAACAACCTCCTCGATCTCGACGGGGCGACGCGGCTCGCCGGACTCATTCAGGATCCCGCGGCCGTGGTCGTGAAGCACACCAATCCTTGCGGGGCCGCCTCCGACGGCACTGCGGCCGGAGCCCTCGCGGCTGCGATGGCGGCCGACCCCACGAGCGCCTTCGGTTCGATCGTCGCCGTCAACCGACTCTTCGACCGCGACTGTGCCGAGGTGCTCTGCGCCCCGGGGCTGTTCGTGGAAGTGGTTGCGGCACCCGCGTTCGCGAAGGAGGCCGTCGAGATGCTTACGACCCGGCCCACGTGGAAGGCGAGCGTGCGGCTGGTGGAGGTTCCGGCGGGCGACCCGTGGGAGGCGACGGCCGGCCTCGAACTGCGGAGCGTGGCCGGCGCCCTGCTCGCGCAACGTCCCGACGACGAGTGCGACGATCCGGCGACCTGGCGGGTGGTGACGAAGACAGCCCCGCCGCCGGCGCTCACACAGGACCTCGACTTTGCCTTCACGCTCGTGCGCCGGCTGACAAGCAACGCCATCGCCGTCTGCCACGGCACGAGCCTCGCCGGTGCCGGCATTGGCCAGACGAGTCGAGTCGATGCGGTGCGGATCGCGCTGGACAAGGCCGGGGCGAAGGCGCGGGGCGGCGTGCTCGCCTCCGACGCCTTCTTCCCGTTTCCCGACTCGATCGATCTGATCGCGAAGGCGGGCATCGCGGCGATCGTGCAGCCGGGCGGCTCGAAGCGGGATCCCGAAGTGATCGCCGCGGCCGATGCGGCCGGGATTCCGATGGTGTTCACCGCCCGGCGGCACTTCCGGCACTGAATCGACTTCGTCGGCGGATATCCATGCGTGCAGTCGCGAGCCCACGACTCGTCTCCCTCGATGCCCTGCGGGGCTTCGACATGTGCTGCATCCTGGGCCTGACGGCCGCCATCGAGGCCGTGCTGGGGCGGTTCCTGCCCCAGAGCCCGCTCACGGCCGTGCTGAAGACGCAGTTCGCGCACGTGGAGTGGGCCGGCCTGCACTTCGAGGACCTGATCTTCCCGCTGTTCCTCTTCATCTCCGGCTCGGCAATGGCGTTTTCCGTGCCGCGGCGGCTGGAGCGGGAGGGGCGGGCGGCCGTGATCAGGCACCTGCTCGTGCGGGCCCTCGTGATCTTCGCGCTCGGCGTGATCTATTCGGGCGGGCTGAGTCGGGGATGGGACCAGATCCGCTGGCTGGGGGTGATCCAGCGGATCGGCATCGCCTCCGCGGTCGCCGGC
Organism: Pirellulales bacterium; assembly: GCA_040397625.1. Taxonomy (GTDB): domain Bacteria; phylum Planctomycetota; class Planctomycetia; order Pirellulales; family UBA1268; genus QWPN01. The sequence goes on from JBBAVQ010000045.1 coordinate 10,499, forward strand.
CTGCTGTCAATCTGGCTCGACGTGCGCGGCCTGGCCATCGCCACGGCCGTGCTGCTCGCGGGCTACTGGCTGGCGCTGTCGTTCGTTCCCGTACCCGGCTTCGGAGCCGGGGATTTTGCCGAAGGGAAAAACCTCGCCAACTACCTCGACAGCATCTGGCTCCCGGGACGGAAGTACGACGGTGACCACGACCCCGAAGGGATTCTTAGCACGCTGCCGGCCATCGCCACGGCCCTGCTCGGCCTCCTCGCCGGCGACTGGCTCTCTCGCGACATGGCCCCACGACGCAAGGTCGGTGGTCTGCTGCTGGTCGGCATCGCCCTGCTGGCGGCCGGCTGGGCCTGGCACCCGTTCTTTCCCGTCGTCAAGAAGCTCTGGTCGTCGAGCTTCGTGCTGGTCACTGCGGGCTGGAGCGCGATCCTGCTGGCCGGCTTTTATTGGATCATCGACGTTCGCGGTTGGCGGCGGTGGTGCGAACCGTTCGTCTGGGTCGGTGCCAATCCGATCTCGCTCTATCTTGCGGCCGGCATGGGAGCCTTTCGCACGGTGAACCAGCGGCTTGTCGGGCCGCTTTCGCCCGAGTGGGCGTGGGTTGGCAGCATCACCGTCTTCGCCCTGATGCTCCTCACGGCCCGCTGGCTCTATCGTCGCGGCATCCTCCTGCGGGTCTGATGGCTGCTGCAGGCTCGCCACATTGAATGCGGTGTCTGGTGGCGGTTCGCCACACGCCGTCTACGGGTCAGACGTGATCGTGAGGCGTTCACGAGGCTCGGGGCTGCCCGTGCCATCCCGCCGGACGCTCGCGGCGGGCATCCTGCCCTCCGCTCACTCGGAGGAAACCTCGCTTCGCCATCCTGGCTTCGCTCGGTTTCCTACGCCGCTCGATTGGCACGGGCAGCCCCTTGCTGCATCAACCTTCTCGTGAGATTCCGGAAGGGGGAGCAGCCGGATCGGAGGCACGCGCAGAAGCCGGTGAGACGTGTGCTCCGCGGGGTCGCTCCGAAGCGTTTGAGCAGCGAACTCACACGGGTCCTCCAAGAGCCTTGCGCGGCCGCCGTCCAAGCCCAACGCCGTGAGGCGTGGGGCGAACCACCACACGATGCGGTGTCCAGCGTGGATCGCCCGCGGCGCGGCATCGGTTGTCGTGCCGATGGCGCCAATCCCTCTGGAGGCCAATCCCTCTGGAGATTGAGAACAGACGGGCTATCCTTCAGGCATGTCCGACATCCTCGACCAGATCGTGGCGCGAAAGAAGCTCGAAGTGGCGGCGTGCCGCGATCGCGTGCCGACGGCGGCGCTCGAGGGGCGGCTCTCCGTGGCGCCGGCGGTGCGGGATTTCTTCGGGGCCCTCGCTGCACCGGGGCCCATCAAGTTGATCGCGGAGTTCAAGCGGAAGAGCCCGTCGGCTGGCGAGATCCGCCCGGGCGCCACGATCGAGGAGGTCGTGTGTGGCTACCGCGATGCCGGGGCGAGCTGCCTCTCCATCCTCACCGATGGCCCCGGGTTCGGCGGCAGCCTCGTCGATCTCGAGAGTGCCCGGATCGCCGTGCCGCTACCCGTGCTCCGCAAGGAGTTCGTGGTGGACCGCTACCAGGTGATCGAGGCGCGGGCTCACGGGGCCGACGCCGTCCTCCTGATCGCCGAATGCCTCGACGACTGCCACCTCCGCAGCCTCTACCGTGAGATTCTCGACCTCGGCATGACGCCGCTGGTGGAACTTCACGAGCCGGAGAACCTGCCTCGCGTGCTTGATCTCGGGGCCACGCTCGTCGGCATCAACAACCGCGACCTGAAGTCGATGACCACCGACCTCGATACCGTGCTGCGGCTCCGCGAAGACGTGCCCGACGACGTGCTGCTCGTGGCCGAGAGCGGCATCAAGACGCGGGCCGACGTGGCGCGGCTCGAGGCGGCGGGGATCGCCGCGATGCTCGTCGGCGAATCGCTGCTCAAAACGCCTGATCCGGGGACGGCCGCGGCGTTGCTGCTCGGTCGCTGACGAACTTGTAGCCGGTGCCTCGGACCGAAAGAAAGTGGACTGGCCGCGACGGGTCGTCTTCGAAGGTCTTTCGCAGGTTGAGCATGAAGGTGTCGACCGTCCGCGTCGCCGGCGGCCGGTTCATCCCCCAGACCTTCGTGAGCAGTTCGTCGCGGGTCACCACCTTGCCCTCGTGCTGCACGAGATACTTGAGGAGTTTCATTTCGAGGCTCGTGAGCTTCACCGGCTCGCCCCGGCACGTCGCCTCCCAGCTGTCGAAGTTGACCTCGGCCGAGCCAAACCGCACCGTCGCTGACTGGGCCGACTCCACGGGATCGACCGCGCGATCGTCGCGGCCGCGGCGGGAGAGCAGGCTGCGGATCACCGAGAGCAGTTCCTCGAGGTCGAAGGGCTTCTGGAGGTAGACGTCGGCCCCCGCGTCGAAGCCCCGGATCCGGTCCTCGACGAGCGTCCGCGCAGTGAGCATCACGACGGGGAGCGTGTCGCCGCGGCCGCGGAGTGTTTCGCAGACCGCGTAGCCGCTCATGCCCGGAAGCATCAGGTCGAGCACCAGGAGGTCGATCGGCGGCGTCGCCTTCGGAAGGAGGTCGAGCGCCGCCGGCCCGTCGCCGGCCGTGGTCACGGTGTAGCCCTCGGCCTCGAGGTTGAACTTGATGCCGAAGGCGAGATGCTGCTCGTCTTCGACAACCAGGATGTGCGGCATGCGGTGGTGGCTCGCGGAGAGGCCCGATGATGGCGCCGGCGGCCCGGGAGTGGGTCGTGCGGGTATGATGCCGTCATGACCCACGACGCCGTCCCGGCCGAGCAACGCTTCGCCGCCTATTATGCCGCCCCCCGTGCGCCCTGGGACATCGGCCGCCCCCAGCGGGCGTTCACCGAGGCCTCCGAAGGAATCGGGGGCCGCGTGCTCGACAGCGGCTGCGGCACCGGCGACCTCGCGATCTGGCTTGCCGAGCAGGGCCGTGCCGTGACCGGCGTCGATTTCCTGGAGCCGCCGCTCGAGGCGGCACGGCGAAAGGCGGCGGAGCGGGCCGTGGCCGTGAACTTTCTGAGGATGGATGCCCGCGACCTCGGATCGATCCCCGAACGGTTCGACGCGGTGACCGACTGTGGTCTTTTCCATACGTTCGACGACGCCGGCCGCGCGGCCTACGTGCGGGCGCTCGCCGCGCTGCTCGAACCCGGGGCGAGGCTGTTCGTGCTCTGCTTCGCCACCGATGAGCCGGGCACCCACGGCCCGCGGCGGGTCGCCGAGCACGAGCTCCGCGACGCGTTTCGCGCGGGCTGGGAGGTCGAGTCGATCGAGCCGTCGCGGTTCGAGGTGGTGCCCGGGATCGTCGGCGCGGAGTTCACGACCGGCGGGGCCCGGGCCTGGTTCGCGACCATCCGCAGGGGCTGACGGCGGGCGGCCGCGGCGGCTCACCGTCGTCGCGGGCCGATTTGACGGCCATGACCGCGGCTACCCAAGATGCACGAGAATAGGGAGGTTTCCGTGGCCGACATCGCCATCCAGCCGGTCGAGACGAGGAGTCAGCAGCAGCGGTTCATCCGTCTGCCGTGGCGGATCTACCAAGACGATCCCTGCTGGATGCCGCCGCTGATCATGTCTCAGGAGGAGCTGCTCGGATTCCGCAAGCACCCGTTCTACGAGCGGTCGAAGAGCCGGTCGTTCCTGGTCACCCGCGGGGGCCGCGACGTGGGGCGGATCACGGCGATCGTCAACGCCGGCCACATCGACCGCTACAAGGAGCA
>JBBAVQ010000046.1:0-13665 GCA_040397625.1 Pirellulales bacterium
GCGTGCGGCCTTCGCGCCCGTAGCTCAGGTGGATAGAGCATGGGATTTCTAATCCCAGGGTCGCTGGTTCGAGTCCAGCCGGGCGTATTTTTTCCGCGGGGAAGCCCGGTCGTCACGCGGGTCCGTCGGATAAGCCGACGCGATTCCGTAAGGCAACCTCGCCCTGGCTCGCGATCAACTCGATCAGCCGCACCAGGTCCTGCCCGTGACCCAGGTCCTGCCCGTGACGTTGCCCGTGCCCGTGCACTTCCGCCGCCCCATCAAACACCACCGGTCGCCTGAACGCGTCTACGAGTTGGCGTGCTCGCAATGCGTCAAGGTGCCGGATCGTGCCCGCACGATCGTAAAGCGACGGCTTTGGTGCTGGCCTCTCCATACCGATCCTCCTTGCTGTGTTCAGGCTTCCAGTCCGCTGCGGTGGCCGTTGAACAGCGGGGTGGGCCCGGTTCTCCACGAGAGGATGTGGAGACCATCCAGAGGGGCGGGACCAGCTTGGGCTATTCGCCTCGGCCGCCGCTCGGGCACCAACTCGCCTTCGTTCGCAAGGCGAGCGAGCAGATCGTCTCGCCGGTGAATCGCCACATCGATCACCCGCGTGCCGAGCGACCGGCGGACGCGTCGCTTCCGGCCGCCTCCCGCGACTTCGGCCGCAGGACGAACGTGCCTCGAAAGCTTCGCCGATCGCCACTCCGCCCCTTGCAGGGCGCGAGCAGTGATGGGCGCACATCCTCCTGACTCCCCGAGGAGTCAGGTCACCACCTTTGCTTTCGCGAGGTTGGCCCGGGCGGCCAGTTCAGGACGCCCGAATCGAGACGGATGCACCTTCCACGTAAAAATATACGTCGGATCTGGGCAGAGCGTTCGCCCACCCGGGGCCCCGATCATGTCATACGGGTCGGAAATCCGGGGGGCCGCCCCCTGGCGAACCGCGGCCCGTCGGGAGCCGTATGATTGACCGTCGGCGTCATCTTCCCTAGCCTGCCAGTAGGCGGGCAGGGGCTTCGGTGGAAAGCCCCGGGGAAAGCATCCCCATAGTCTTCTTTCTTGCAGGAACAGAGCGATGTTCTTCTCTCCGCAGGAGCAATCCGGACGCTCTCGATCCCGCCGCCGCCGGAATCATCTGGCCGGCGAGCGACTCGAATCGCGGGCGATGATGACCGCCTCCCCTGGCACCGAGTTCTCCCGGCCCGCCTGGCTGGCCCCGGCGACCGAACCCACCGCGTATTTTGACGTCTCCACGGGGGTGCTGCAGATCGACCCCGCAGGCCACAACCTCTCGCTCGTCAACTTCACCTACAACACCGAGGTCGTGAACATCTCCGGCTCGTCCCCGGGGCCGTTCGTGTTTCCGGCGGGCACCGTCCAAAGCGCCGTCTCGACGCCGGTCGAGAAAAAAACGTTTCCGGCCGGCACGTGGACCCTGTTGACGACATTTCCCGCGCGGATCGCCGGCGCCATCACGCTCGGCAACACCCCCACGCTCGCCACCAGCGGCGCGAACTCGGCCTCCACCAACGGCTGGTTCAACAAGCCGTGGAGCTTCGGTGCCGTTGTCGCCCCGAACACGCTCTCGATCGCTGAGGCAAAGCGAAACTTCATCTCCATCACCACGAAGGACATCGGCTCGGGGCCCGGCCGAAACCTCTTCCAGTACACCGAGTTCGGCGTCACCGGCAGTTACTACGGCCAGGTGGTGGTCTCCGGCACGCCGGACTCACTCCTCGGCGTGGCCGGCGACGAAATCGTCGTCAGCACGTCGTCAGGAAGTTCGTTCACCACGTCTCCGCTCGCGACACTGCCCGCCGGCACGACGTGGGTGAACACGGTCTCGGGCGACTTTGACGGCGACAAGCGGACCGACATCGCCTCGCAGGCGACGAACGGAAACTGGTGGGTGACGACAAATCCTGCCACCGGCACGGCAACGCCGCAGCAGTGGGGCTCCGTGGCGGCGTTCCAGTTCGCCACGGTCGGCGACTTCAACGGCGACAAGAAGGACGACATCGCGGTCCGCAATGAGAGCAACGGCTCGTGGCAGGTGCTGACGAGCACGGAATCGGGCTTCACCGCCTCGCGGTTCGGACGTTGGAATCCGTCCCTCTCCTGGAGCAACGTGCTGCCCGGCGACTTCAACAACGACGGCCTCACCGACATCGTCGGACAAAGGTCGGACGGGACGTGGACCGTCTCGACAAGCACCGGCACGTCCTTCTCCCCGAAGCTCTGGGCCGTGCTCTCGATTGGGCAGTTCGGTACGGTGGGCGACTACAACGCCGATGGCCGCGACGATGTTGCCGTTCGGAATCCCAAAAACGGCTCGTGGCGAGTGCTCGCCAGCAATGAAACATCGTTCACCGACCTGAAGTTCGGCAACTGGGACCCCACAGCCACCTGGAGCAACGCCCGGGCTGGTGATTTTAATGGTGACGGTCGAACCGACCTCGTCGGCCAGCGGGCGGACGGCACATGGTTCGTCTCGACGAGCACGGGCTCCGCCTTCACGACGGCGGCCTGGGCCTTGCTGCCGATCAGCCAGTTCGCGACTGTCGGCGACTTCAACGCAGACGGCCTCGACGACGTTGCCGTGCGAAATCAGGCCAACGGATCCTGGCGGGTGCTGGCGAGCAACGGCTCGGCCTTCGCATCAATGAAGTTCGGCAGTTGGCCGACCACCAAGGCCTGGTCGCGGGCGTTCGCCGCCCGCACCTGATGCGGCCACGCCTGAACCTGCCAGACGCGTCATCGGCACGAGGTCTTCGTCACTTGGCCCCCGGCAGGGCGGCTTCGATCCGCCTCGCGACCTCATCGGCGAGGATGCGCGAGCCCTGCGGCGTGTAGTGCACGTCGGCGGGCTTGCCGATCTCGGCCAGCTGCGGCGCGGCGAAGGCGTGAAGGTCGTTGATGTCGACACCTGCTTCCCGCATGACGTCCGCCGCGGCGGCGTTATAGGCCAGTTCGTCGCCGGGCACCCGCCCCTTCGCTCCCTCAGGCACCGGGGTGGTGGTGCACCAGATCAGCCTCGCACCCGTCCTTTGCAGGCGTTTCACGATCGCCCGCAGGTTGTCGCGATAGGCTTCGAGTTCCACCTGCCGATGGCCGGCCGTCGCATCCACCGAGCCGCCGGCATCATCCACGTGCTTGATGTCGTGGAGTCCGAAGTTGAAGTGGATCACGTCCCATTTCGACGTGCCGAGCCATTGGTCGATGTGCTCGAGCCCTCGCGTCGTGGGTCCGCCGTTGACGGGAATACGGTGGACGTTGGCCTTGCCCTCGAGCAGTTTCCGCGTGGGGATCGTGTAGCCCATCGAAATCGAGTCGCCGATCAGGAGAACCCGCGGCAACCCGGGAACGTCCTCGATCATTCCGAGCGCCGGGTCAGGACGCTTGGCCGGCTTTGGCGACGCGACGGCCGGAGGGGCGGCGCCCGCCCTGCCGGCCAACACGGCGGCCGGCACGAGGCAGACAACGATCAGCGCGACAACGCAAGGGACAGACCGCATCTCGTGGGCTCCTGAAGGGCGCTCGGGGCAGCCCCCCACCCAGAAAGAAGTGGGCGGGAAGCAGTGGTCATCAGCGAATCGTACCCCACGGCCGCCCAACTCGCGACAGTTCGCCTTCACCCACGTGGCTGATTCCGAAACAGTTGCTGCCGGAGCCGCGACACGTCATTTCCGCTTGCCACCGCCCGCCGATCGGGCGACACTACAAGGTTCTTGGGACAGGTTTTTTGGGAACGGGAACACAGCACACGTCATGGAACCGACCGACGTCTCCGACCCGCGTTATTACCACAAGGTCGTCGATTGCCAGTGGGCCTGCCCGGCGCACACCAATGTGCCGGCCTACATTCGGCTGATCGCCCAGGGGCGATACACGGAGTCGTACCTGCTCAACCGGGAGTCGAACGTATTTCCCGGCGTGCTGGGCCGCACCTGCGACCGTCCCTGCGAGCCCGCCTGCCGCCGCGGCCGCGTCGATGAGAAGCCCGTGGCCATCTGCCGGCTCAAGCGGGTGGCCGCCGACCTCCGCGATGACATCCGGCCGTTCCTACCGAAAGCTCCCGACGTCAAGAACGGCAAGCGGGTCGCGCTGATCGGGGCCGGGCCGGCCTCGCTCACCGTGGCCAACGACCTCCTGCCGCTGGGCTACGAGGTGACGATCTTCGAGAAGAACCACGAACCGGGCGGGCTGATGCGGATCAACATCCCGTCGTTCCGCCTGCCGGCGTCGGTGCTCGACGACGAGTGCGGCTACATCATCGACATGGGCGCGGAGATGCGCTACGGCACACCCGTGACGAGCCTCAAAGCCCTGCTCGACGAGGGCTACGACGCGGTGTTCGTCGGCAGCGGCGCCCCCAAGGGCAAGGAACTCGAGATTCCGGGCCGGCACGACGCCCCCGGCCAGGTGCACTTGGGCATCGAGTGGCTCGCCAACGTCCACTTCAAGCACGTGGAGCGGATCGAGCCGCGGGTGATCATCATCGGCGTGGGCAACACCGCCATGGACTGCTGCCGCACCGCGAAGCGGCTCGGCGCCACCGACGTGAAGGTGGTGGCCCGTCGCGGCCGCAAGCACTTCAAGGCCTCGCCCTGGGAACTCGAAGACGCCGAGGAAGAGCAGGTCGAAATCATCGAGAACCACGCCCCGAAGCGGATGGTGGTCGAGAACGGCAGGCTGGTGGGGATGGAGTTCGACGTGCTGGAGTGGAGCGAGGACGCTTCCGGCCGCCAGTCGAGCACGGTGGTGAAGAACACGGTGATCCCCTGCGACGCCGTGATCCTGGCGATCGGGCAGGACAACGCCTTTCCGTGGATCGAGCGGGACGTCGGCGTCGAGTTCGACGCGAAGGGAATGCCGATCGTCGATCGCGTCACCCACCAGAGCACGCACCCGCAGGTGTTCTTCGGCGGCGACGCGGCGTGGGGTCCGCAGAACATCATCTGGGCCGTCGCCCATGGTCACCAGGCGGCGATCTCGATCGACCTGCGGTGCCACGGCCGACCTGTCACGGAACGGCCGCCCGAGGGCATGACGCTGGTGAGCGTGAAAAACGGCCTGCACAGCTGGGCCTACGACAACGACTACGATCCCTCCGTCCGGCAGGTGATGCGGCACGAGGAACTTGCCAAGCGATTCCGCGACCTGAATGTCGAGGTGGAACTCGGCTTCTCGCCCGAGCAGGTGGCGACGGAGGTGTCGCGGTGCCTCAACTGCGACATCCAGACCCACTTCGCCGCGCCGAAGTGCATCGAATGCGACGCCTGCATCGACGTCTGCCCGACGAACTGCCTGACGATCACGACCAACCACTCGTCGGAGGCCGACCTCCGTCAGCGGCTCTCGGCCCCCGCAGTCAACCTGACGCAGGAGATCTACCTCTCCGAAACCCTCCCCCAGACGAAGCGGGTGATGGTCAAGGACGAAGACGTCTGCCTGCACTGCGGCCTCTGCGCTGAACGATGCCCCACCGCGGCGTGGGACATGCGGCTTTACGATCTGATCAAGCCGGTGGCGGGCGCCGCCTGCGAGCAAGGAGACTTGGTACAGGCATGAACGGCGTCAACGATTTCGCCTTCAAGATCGGCACGGTCAACGGCACGGGTTCGGCGAGCGCCAACGGCCTCCTGATGCAGGCGATCTTCCGGATGGGGATCCCCGTCTCCGGCAAGAACATCTTCCCGTCCAACATCCAGGGGCTGCCCACCTGGTACGAGATCCGGGTCAGCAAGGACGGCTACACCGCCCGCCCGTCGGAGGTGGATCTGGTCGTGGCGCTCAATCCCGCCACCTATGCCAAGGATGTGGCCACCGTCCGCCCGGGCGGCTACCTGCTCTACGACTCCTCGTGGCCGCTGCCGAAGGAACTCGAGCGGGATGGCATCACGATCCTCGGTATCCCCTTCGGCCGGCTCTGTGTGCAGTCGTTCGAGGGCGACCGGGAGCGGACGCTGCTGCGAAACATCGCCTACGCCGGCGCCCTCACGGCGCTGCTCGGCATCGACATGCAGGTCGTCGAAACCCTCCTCGAACAGACCTATGGCAAAAAGCCGAAGTTGCTGGCGTCGAACCACACGGCGATCAAGCTGGGGCACGACTATGCCAAGAACCACTACCCGTGCCCCCTGCCGTTTCGCCTCCAGAAGATGGACGCGACGGGCGACTCGATCCTGATCGACGGCAACACGGCCTGTGCGCTCGGCGCCGTCTACGCCGGCGCGACGGTCGGCGCCTGGTATCCGATCACGCCGGCCACCTCGCTGATGGAGGGCTTCAAGGCCTTCTGTGAGAAGTATCGCGTGGACAAGGAGACGGGCGAGCGCCGCTACGCGATCCTGCAGGCCGAAGACGAGCTCGCCGCGGCAGGAATCGTGATCGGGGCCGGCTGGGCCGGGGCCCGGGCGTTCACCAACACCTCGGGCCCGGGCATCTCGCTGATGCAGGAGTTCCTGGGGCTTGCTTATTACACCGACATTCCTGCCGTGTTTTTCGACATCCAGCGGTGCGGCCCGGCCACTGGCATGCCCACGCGGACGCAGCAGGCCGACCTGATCACGATGGCCTATGCGTCGCACGGCGACACCAAGCACCCGATCCTCTTCCCGGCCAACCCGGGCGAGGCGTTCGAACTCGCGGTGCAGAGCTTCGACCTGGCCGACCGGCTGCAGACGCCCGTGTTCGTCGCGACCGACCTCGACATCGGCATGAACGACTGGATGGTAAAGCGACTCGAGTGGGACGACTCCTACCAGCCCGACCGGGGCAAGGTGCTCGACGCCGCCGGCCTCGAGAAGCTGAAGCGGTTTTCCCGCTACCTCGACGTCGATGGCGACGGCATCGCCGCCCGCACGCTCCCCGGCGTGGGCGGCAAGGGGGCCTACTTCGTCCGCGGCTCGGGGCATGACAAGCACGCCGGCTACACCGAAGACTCCGACGCCTACATGGAGGTCGTGGACCGGCTGCGACGAAAGTTCGCCCATGCCGCCACGATCGTCCCGAAGCCCGCGTTCACCCTCCAGGATGGCGCCGACATCGGCTTGGTGACGATCGGCGGCTGCGATGCCGCCGTCCGTGAGGCCGCCGATAAGCTGCGGGCTCAGGAGATCCTCGTGGACGTGATGCGGATCCGGGCCTTCCCGTTCGGCGAGGAGGTCAAGGAGTTCCTCGAGGCCTACGACCGCGTGTTCGTGATCGAACAGAACCGCGACGGACAGCTGCGGTCGCTCCTGGCCATCGAACTGGGAGTTCCTCGCGACGACATGAACCCGATCCTCGATTACGGCGGCATGCCGCTGACGGCCAAGGTCGTCGTGGACGCCGTCTGCAGCCATCTGGCCGGAGTGCCCACATGACCTCGATCGCCAAGCCCCCCATCCGCCACCCCAGCCTCCGGCAGAACGGCCTCGGCCTGACCCTCCGCGACTACGAGGGCGTGATGTCGACGCTCTGCGCCGGCTGCGGCCACGACTCGGTCACCGCCGCCCTCGTGCAGGCCGCGTGGGAACTCGAACTCGAGCCGCACCGGGCCGCCAAGATGAGCGGCATCGGCTGCTCGTCGAAGACGACCGCCTACTTCATGAAGCAGTCGCACGGCTTCAACTCCGTGCACGGCCGGATGCCGTCGGTGACCACGGGCGCCGCCGCGGCCAACCGCGGGCTGACCTACATCGGCATCTCCGGCGACGGCGACTCGCTCTCGATCGGCATCGGCCAGATGGCCCATGCCATCCGCCGCAACGTGAACATGCTCTACGTGATCGAGAACAACGGCGTCTACGGCCTGACAAAGGGTCAGTTTTCGGCCTCGGCCGATGTCGGCTCGACCTCGAAGCGCGGCGAGGCGAACGAGCAGGCCCCGATCGACCCCGCGCTGCTCGCCCTCACGATCGGAGCGACGTTCGTGGCCCGGTCGTTCTCGGGCGATAAAAAGCAGCTCGTGCCGATCCTCAAGGCGGGCCTCGCCCACAAAGGGCTGGCGCTCGTCGATGTGATCTCGCCCTGCGTCACGTTCAACGACCACGAGGGTTCGACGAAGAGCTACAAGTACACCCGCGAGCACGAGATCGAGGCCGTCCACGCCGACTACGTGCCGGTGCATGCCGAGATCACGCTGCCCGACTCGGGCGACCAACTCCGCGTGGTGCACATGCACGACGGCAGCACCGTCCGGCTGCGGAGCACGGCAGCCGACTACGATCCGACCGACCGCACCTCGGCCTACGCCCACGTCCGGGCCTGCCAGCAGCGGGGCGAGATCGCCACCGGCCTGCTGTTCGTGGACGAGTCGAGCCGCGACATGCACGACCTGCTCAAGACTCCCGAGTCGCCGCTCATCGACATCCCGTTCGATCGGCTCTGCCCGGGATCCGCGGCTCTCGACGCCCTGATGGCCCGTTACCGCTGACCTCCGCGGGAACCGGCGGAGGCGGCGCAAACCCTGCCGGTTATTCGGAAAAGTCGGGATCCCTGGCCTCCGGCAGCCGAATCCTGAGTGGTGTTCCAGCCGTTTGTCGAGTTCGCCGTGCCGCGTTTCGCAACGCCCCTCCGCGCTGCCAGACGAGGCCTGCCCTCTGCCGCGGCCTTCCTCGGCCTGCTGGTCCTGACGGCCGGCCCCACGGCTGCTGAAATCATCGAGCTCGGCACCGACCGCGACGCCTTCACGCCCTCGACGCTGACGGTTCCCACCGGCAGCGTGCTGACAGAGGGATCCTACGTGTACATCGCCAACCGTGATCTGCCGCCAACCAACAGCTACCCGGAACTGCTCACCCGCATCCCAGTGGCCGACTGGCTGGAGGTGAGGTTCGGCGCGAACTACTGCGACAACGGCGGCGGCTACCTTGTGACCAACGCCGAGGGCGGTGAAGGGCGGAATAACGGAACGATCTACTACGAGTCGAGCGTGCTCTACGGCCTCAAGGCGTCCATCACCCACCAGGATGGACTGCTCCCGCAGAGCTGCTTCATCATGGAGGGTTTCACGCCAACCTTCGGCGACTACTCGAGCACCGCTCCGATCGCCACGTACGCCCTCGGCTGGAAGACCGATGCCGAGTGGCGGATCGACGGAGCCATCCGCTATGTCTACGCGGAGGGACGCGAAGGCTGGTTCAACAAGTGGGCACCGTCGATCGTCCTCCGCATTCCAGCGACTGAGCGCTGGGAGGTGCATGTCGAATACTTCTCCACGTTCACCGTGGGAGCTCCCGACGATGAAACATCGCCGTTTTTCAGTCCCGGCACCCACTACATGCTCACCGACAACCTCGAGATCGGGCTCCGCGTCGGCTGGGGCATGACCCGGGATGCGGCGGCGTTCTTCTCCGACGCGGGCTTCGGCTGGCGGTGGTGACGGTCAGGCGTGGATCGCCTGACCCGACACCGCGAGCGCCGCCTCCTTGAGCGCCTCGGGCAGCGTGGGATGGGCGTGGCAGACGCGGGCGATGTCCTCCGCCGTGGCCCCGAACGCCATCGCGGCCGCGGCCTCGCCGATCAGGTCGCCGGCCGACGGTCCGATGATGTGGATCCCGAGCACGCGGTCGGTCGTCGCGTCGGCCAGCACCTTCACCTTGCCCGCCGTCTCGTCGATCGTCCGCGCCCGGCCGTTGGCCCGAAACGGAAACACGCCCTTCTTGAAGGCGACGCCTGCCGCGACCAGCTGCTCCTCGGTCTTGCCGACGGCCGCAATCTCGGGATGCGTAAACACGACGGCCGGCACGAGGTCGTAGTCGACGTGCGACCACTTGCCCGCGATCCCCTCGGCACAGGCCACGCCATCCTCCTCGGCCTTGTGGGCGAGCATGGGCCCCGGGATGCAGTCGCCGATCGCCCACACGCCCGCGGCCGACGTGCGGAAGTGCTGATCCACGGGAACGAACCCACGCTGGTCGGTCGTGATGCCGACCGTCTCCAGGCCGATGCCGTCCGTCGCCGGCCGCCGGCCTGTCGCCGCCAGTACGCGGTCGCAGCGGATCGGCTCCTGCCCGGCACACTCGACGACCGCCGCGTTGCCGTCGGCCCGGGCTCGGGTGACCTTCGCACCCAGCCTGATGTCGAGCCCCTGCTTGCGGAACAGGGCGAGCGCCTCGGCGGCGATCTCCGCATCGATGCCCGCCAGGATGCGGTCGGCGTATTCCAGGACCGTGACCTTCGCCCCCAGTCGCCGCCAGACGGTGCCGAGTTCCAACCCGATGTAGCCGCCGCCGATCACCACGAGGTGGCCAGGGACCGTGTCGAACGCCAGCGCCTCGGTGCTCGTGCCCACGAACCGCCCGTCCACGTCCACGCCCGGCAGCACGATGCTGCGACTGCCGACCGCGAGGATGATCCGCGGGCTCTCGACCGTCGTCGTGGCTCCATCGGCACCGATGACCTCGGCCCGCCCGGCTCCGGCGAGTCGGCCAGCCCCGGCGTACCGGGTGATCTTGTTCTTCGCGAGCAGCGCATCGATCCCCTTGGCGAGCGTGGCGACCACGTCGTCCTTCCGCTTCATCATCGTGGCGAGGTCGAACGACACGCCCATGACGTTCACGCCGTGGCGGGCGAAATCGTGCCGGGCCTCCTCGAACTTGTGGCTCGATTCGAGCAGCGCCTTTGACGGGATGCAGCCGACCCGCAGACAGGTGCCCCCCATGCGGGGTTCCTTCTCGACGATCCCGACGTTCATTCCGAGTTGGGCGGCGCGGATGGCTGCCACGTAGCCACCAGGGCCGCCACCGATCACGAGTAGGTCATGGGGCATGGATAAAGTCCGAATGACGTCGGGGAAACCGGCGCCGCTGGACGCGACGCCTGCCGGCCCAGGGAACCCTCGGCGTTCCCCCGCGGCCGGCCAAGCGGGCAGGGGCCATGGATGGCCCTGCCCGCGTGAAAACTAGACCTCGAGCATCAGGCGGGTGGGATCTTCGATGGTGTCCTTGATCCGCTTCAGGAACGTGACCGCCTCGCGGCCGTCCACGAGACGATGGTCGTACGTGAGGGCGAGGTACATCATCGGCCGGATCACCACCTGACCGTTCAGCGCCACGGGGCGATCCTGAATCGAGTGCAGGCCGAGGATGCCGCTCTGCGGAGGATTGATGATCGGCGTCGAGAGCATGGAGCCATACACGCCGCCGTTGGAGATCGTGAACGTGCCCCCCTGGAGCTCCTCGAGCTTGAGCTTGTTCTCGGAAGCCCGACGGGCGAACTCGCCGATCGTCTGCTCGATCTGGGCAAAGGAGAGCAACTCCGCGTTGCGAATCACCGGCACGACCAGGCCCTTGCCGCCGCCCACGGCGATCCCGATATCGCAGTAGTCGCGGTAGACGATGTGCGGCTCACGGTATTCCGCATTCACCTGAGGCACCGCCCGCAGAGCCTCGACTGCCGCCCGCACGAAGAACGACATGAACCCGAGTTTCACGCCGTAGCGCTCCTGAAACTGGTCCTTGAACTTCCCCCGCAGCGCCATCACGGCGGTCATGTCGCACTCGTTAAAGGTCGTCAGCAGAGCGGCCTGCTGCTGGGCCTCGACGAGTCGCTCGGCGATCCGCTGACGGATCGGACTGATGAGCTGGTAGCGCTCCTCGCGGCTGCCGCCACGAGAAACGGCCGCCGGGGGGACCACGGGCGACTTCGCCGGCGGCGCCGCGGGCTTCGCGGCCGGTGACGGGGCTGACGTGGCGGCGACGGCATCGGCCTTGCTCACCCGGCCGCCAGGACCGGTGCCACTGACCGTCTCGGCCGGGATGCCTGCCTCACCGAGGACGCGGGCGGCCGACGGCATCACCCTCGGCGGCATCACCGGGGCCGCAGGCGGCTGGACGGAACCGATCGTTGTCGTGCCCTCGGCCCGCTTGACGCCGACCGTCGGCTGCGGAGCGGCCGACGATACCGCGGCGGCCCCGACGGCGGCCGGCTCCATGTAGCCGATCACCTCGCCGACCACCGCCTTCTCACCGCTTCCCTTGAGAACCTTCGTGATCATGCCGGCGGTCGGCGAGGGCAGTTCGACGGTCGCCTTGTCGCTCTCGATCTCGACGATCGAGTCGTCGGCGGCGACGGCATCGCCCTCCCGCTTCTTCCACGTGCCGACCATCACCTCGGTGATCGACTCGCCAACCTCGGGAACCTTCAGCTCGATGGGCATGATTGTCCGCCGCCGACCGGCGGCCTCACGGGGGATACGTCAACTGGTGAACGCGGCGGAGAGCAGTTCGTTCTGCTCCATGTCGTGGCTCTTCTTCGACCCCGTGGCGGGGCTCGCGGCGCTCTGGCGGCAGACGCCCGAGAACGGGAAGCGATCGAACAACTTCTCACCGAAGTGGATTCGCACGAACCGCCAGGCACCCATGTTCTCGGGCTCCTCCTGAACCCACACGACCGGCGTGCCCGGGGTGTAGTTCGCAAGCGCCTCCTCGAGCGCCTGACGAGGCAACGGATAGAGCTGCTCGACGCGAATGATCGCCACGTCGCGACGCCCCAGCTCCTGCCGCCGCTTCTCGAGTTCGTAGGCCACCTTACCGCTGCAGAGCAGCACCCGGTGGATGTCGCGGGGGACGGTGTCGGTGGCGTCGGCCAACACCCTCTGAAACCCGCCCTTCACGAAGTCGTCCAGCGGCGAGACGCAGGCCGGGTTCCGCAGCAGGCTCTTGGGTGTCATCACAACCAGCGGCTTCCGCCAGACGCGGAGCACCTGCCGACGGAGCAGATGGAACAGCTGGGCCGGGGTCGTCGGCTGGGCCACCTGGATGTTGTCTTTGGCACACAGCGACAGAAACCGCTCGAGGCGGGCGCTCGAGTGCTCGGGCCCCTGCCCCTCGAAGCCATGCGGCAGGAGCATGGTGATCCCCGAGAGCCGGTTCCACTTGTCCTCAGCGCTGACGATGAACTGGTCGATCACCACCTGGGCCGCGTTGACGAAGTCGCCGAACTGGGCCTCCCAGATCACGAGGCCGTCGGGGCAGTCGAGGCTGTAGCCGTACTCGAAACCGAGCACTCCGGCCTCCGAAAGCGGGCTGTTGTAGATTTCGACCGGCGCCTGGTCGGGACTGAGATGTTCGAGCGGGCAGTAGGTCTCGTCGGTGATCGCGTCGTGGATCACGGCATGCCGGTGGCTGAACGTGCCCCGCTGGCAGTCCTGGCCCGAGATGCGGATGCGGAGGCCCTGCGTGGCGATCGACGCGTAGGCCAGCGACTCGCCCGCCGACCAGTCGAGCGGCATCGCCCCCGCCGCCATCTGCACGCGATTCTCCAGAAGTTTCTTGATCTTCGCGTGGGGCTGAAAGCCTTCCGGCAGGGCCACGAGCCGCATCAGGAGGTTTTCGATGACGTCGCGGCGGATGCTCGTATCAACCTCCGCCGCATCCCGCTCGCGGCCGCCGATGTAGAGCGCCCACATGCCGCCGATGTCGTCTTTGTGGACATATTCCTCGCTCTTCGCGACCGACAGGTCGGCGGCGAGCTTGGCATGCTGCTGTTCGGCGATCTGCTTTGCCTCGTCGGCGGTCACCTCGCCGAGCTTGAGCAGCTTCTCCAGGTAGCTCTCATGCGCGCTCGGCCGCTTTTCGATCACGCGATAGAGGGCCGGCTGGGTGAACGCCGGCTCGTCGGCTTCGTTGTGGCCGCGACGGCGGAAGCAGTACATGTCGATGACGACATCCCGCTGGAACTCGCGACGGAAGT
>JBBAVQ010000047.1:0-13663 GCA_040397625.1 Pirellulales bacterium
GATGCGTTCGTACGGATTCTCGTGGACGCCATTCCGAGGCCGGAGGCCGGCCCGAGGACCGTCGCCGAGGCGGCGGCGGCGCTGCGGGAGTCGATCCTCGAGCACGGTCGCGACTGGATCTCCGCCGCGAAGCTCCGCTCCTGGGAGGGCCTCTCCGACCGGCAGCTCGTCGGCGGCACGCTCTCGAGCGCCTGCTACATCGAGGAGGCCTTTCCCGCAGCCCTGGCCCTTGCCTGGAGGCATGCTGGAAACGTCGCGGGGGGCGTGTGCGGCAATGCCATGTGCGGCGGCGACAACTGCCATCGCGGCGCGGTGGTCGGCGGGCTGCTTGGGGCGACAGCCCCGATTCCCGGCCCATTTCTGGCCGGCCTTGCCTGCGGTGCTAAAGTGGGAGCGTCGTAAGTCGTTCTCGTCGCAAGGGGAATCATGTCGTCATCGGCCGGTTCACTCAGTCCGGAGGCCACGCTGGCCGCCGCGGACTTCGCCTCCCTCTCGACTCCTGTCACGCCGACCCGGACGACGATCCTCGACGCCGACCCCACGGCGGCCGACCCGGTGGCCGCCAAGCGGGCCGAACTCCGTCGCTACTTCCACCAGACCTGCGAGATCTACGAACGCCTCTTCGCACTCATTCGCGATGATTCGTCGTACTACGAACGGCACGAGCCTCTCCGTCATCCGCTGATCTTCTACTACGCGCATCCGGCCGTCTTCTATCTCAACAAACTCACGGCCGGCCGCTACATCCCCGCGCGGCTCGATCCCGTGCTCGAAGCGATGATGGCGGTGGGCGTGGACGAGATGTCGTGGGACGACCTCAACACCGCCCACTACGACTGGCCCTCGGTGGCGGCGGTGAAGCGATACCGGGCCGACATGCGGAAGCTCGTGGACGAGTTCATCCAGACGATGCCGCTGGAGTTGCCGATCCGTTGGAACTCGCCGGCGTGGCTGATCCTGATGGGCATCGAGCACGAGCGGATCCATCTCGAGACGTCGAGCGTGATCATGCGGCAGATGCCGCTCGACGAACTCCGGCACGGCGACGAACTCACCGCGGACGAGCGGCGGCTCTGGGCCTCGTGTCCGGAGGTCGGTTCGGGCCCCGCCAACGAGTGGCTGCCGGTCGCCGCCACGCACGTTCGGCTCGGGAAGCCCCAGACGGATCGCACCTACGGCTGGGACAACGAGTACGGCGTCGAGGAGGCCGACCTGCCCGCGTTTCGCGCCGGCCGGCGGCTCGTCTCGAACGCTGAGTTCATGGAGTTCGTGGCCGACGGTGGCTACCGCGACGAGTCGTGGTGGACCGACGAGGGCCGGGGGTGGCTGAAGTACACCAAGGCCGAGCACCCCAAGTTCTGGATGCGTCGCAACGGCGTCTCCCTGCAGCGGAACCTCCTCGACGAAATCCCGCTGCCTTTCAACTGGCCCGTGGAGGTCAACTGCCTCGAGGCCCAGGCCTACTGTGCGTGGCTGGCGGCGAAGACCGGGGAGAACGTGCTTCTCCCCACCGAGGCCCACTGGCAGGCACTTCGCGACACGGTTCCCGGGGATCAGCCCACCTGGGCCAAGGCGCCCGGCAACATCAACCTCGAGCGTTACGCATCGAGTTGCCCGGTCGACGCCTTTCCGCAAGGCGACTTCTGCGACATCGTCGGCAACGTCTGGCAGTGGACTCGGACGCCGATCATGCCCTTCAAGGGCTTCGAGGTGCATCCGCTCTACGACGACTTCTCGGTGCCGACCTTCGACGGCCGCCACAACCTCATCAAGGGTGGCTCGTGGATCTCGACGGGCAACGAGGCGCTCGCGAGCGCCCGGTACGCCTTCCGCCGCCACTTCTTCCAGCACGCCGGATTCCGCACGATCGTCGAAGAGCCGGGCAACGAGGCGGTCACGGTCGGCTCGCGGCTCTATGAGACCGACCAGCTGGTGACGCAGTACCTCGACTTCCATTACTACGACGCCGCGTCTGGTGGCGTGGCCGATCCGCTCGGGGTTCCCAACTTTCCACGCGCGTGCGTCGAGGCGACCATGCGGCACGTGCCGGCGGACCGCCGCGATCGCTGCCTCGACATCGGCTGCTCGGTGGGCCGCTCCGCCTTCGAGTTCGCCCGCTTCTTCGGTCATGTCGATGCGATCGACTTCTCGGCCCGCTTCATCCAGGCCGGAGTCCGTCTCCAGCATGGCGACGAGGTGCTCTACGAGATTCCCACGGAGGGCGAACTGACCACCGGGCGGGCGATCGCGCTCGAGCGGCTCGACCTCGGCGACGCGGGCCGCCGCGTGAACTTCATGCAGGGCGACGCCTGCAACCTGAAGGAACTCTTCAGCGACTACGACGTGGTGTTCGCGGGGAACCTGATCGACCGGCTCTACGACCCCTCCCTGTTCCTCGACACAATCGTGGGCCGGGTTCGGCCCACGGGCCTGCTCGTGATCACGTCGCCCTACACCTGGCTCGAGGAATACACCCAGAAGTCAAAGTGGCTTGGCGGCCGCCGCGAGGCGGGGGAACCGCTGACCACGTTCGCCGGGCTGTCGCGTGCGTTCGCGGGACGGTTCGACCTGCTTCACCGGCAGGACGTGCCGTTTGTGATTCGCGAAACCGCCCGCAAGCACCAGCACACGGTCGCCGAGATGACGGTCTGGCGACGATCTGGCGGGTGATCTGCTAGCCTGTGCGGCGTGGTCCTGCGGGCTGCCAGAGGCCATACCTCGCATCCGTGAGTTGCCGGCCATGCAACGCCCCACACCGCCGCCTGTGCCCCCCGCCCTTCCTCTCCGGACCGAGCCGGCGACTCGACCGCACGATGGTGGCGTGGATCTCGGACCCGTCGTGGTCGTCACCACGAGGCGGCGTGCCAAACGCCGAGGTGGGGGCGGTGCCGCTGCGGCGATGTCACTGCTTCTGGCGGCGTCTGCGGTCGCTGCCGGATTCGTCGCGTGGCCGTCCCTGCAGAAGCCGCGACTCGGCACCAAAAAAGCGTCCATCAAGGCGGCCGCTCCAGTGACCATCGCCCGGGTCGATTCGCCAGCGGTGAAGAACTCGGACCGTGTGGAGCGAGAGCAGCGTGCACTCAAGGGCCGGGAGCAGCTGAGTCGCGACGCGGAGCAGAAGGCCGGACAGGCCAAGCCGAAATCGGCGGATCAGCAGGCCCGGATCGAGCAGGAGCAGGTGGCGCCGCCGGCACAGGCTCCCACGGACCAGCAGGAGACTGGAAATCGTGGCACCACCGTCTCCGACGACGTCGATCGCCGGATCTCCGATGCCGCCAAGGCGTTTCGTTGCCGCGACTACGAAGCCGGCAAGGAGGCACTCGATGAGGCGGACGCCGCTGCCGGTGACGACGCAGAACTGGGCACGCGTGTCGAACGCTGGCAGTTGCTCCTCGACTATGCCACGCAACTCGACGGCCACGTAACGCAGGCCATCGCGGCTGCGAACAAGGGACGGGAATACACGATCGGCGACCGCACGATCGTGATCATCGAAATCGGGCCGGACGGCTATGCCTACAAGGAGTCGGGAGCGATCCTGAAGGGGCCGCGGGCCAGTCTGCCGCGGGTGGTGGAGCGGGCGATCCTCAAGGCCTGGTACGACGGCGATCCACGTCCGGCGAACGGCATCTTCGTGGGCGTCCACCATCTCCTCGACGACGACGTGGACCTCGGCAAGGTTCGCGCGGTGTGGCAGCAGGCCCTCGTGGGGGAGCCGGCGACGGCCTCGGTCATGCCGCTCATCGACGATCCAGCGCTTGCCACCGGGCTGTAATGCGATCGGGCACGAGCCTCCCGCGGCCTTACGGCTGGTCGGCTCTCTGCACTGCGGTCTAACTGTCACCAAACGATGCGTCCAACGTGCGACTGCCGTACGCCTCACGGCGTTACGCTTCCTGTCGCCGTGCCGTGTGGCTCACGCGGTGACACCCGCGGTGGTACGGCCGGTCGGCTTGCTCACCTGCCGTACAAGCCCAACGCCGTAAGGCGTGGGGTGGTGCCAGGACAGAGCCCAGATCCCTCCCACCACCAGAAGACGCGGGGCGATTCGCCACCAGGCGCCGTCCTTCCTCCGACCGCGCTGCCTACCAGATGCGCTCCAGGATCGGCAGAAGCGCCTGCGGATCGAGCGACACCGGGTTGCCCCGCATGCTCGCGCCTCCCGAGTTCTCCGCCAGCCACGTCAGCCGGTCGCGGGAAAGCCCGACGTCGGCGAGCCGTCGCGGCGTGCCGGCGGCCGTGCGGAGATCGTCGATCCGCCGCACGAAGGCGTCCGCGGCGGCCTCGCGATCCCGCGGCGCTTCGGGATCGATCTCCTGCTCCAGGATCGCGAAGTCGTCCCGGCAGGCAGGTCGGTTCACCGCGACGGCCACGGGCAGCATCACCGCGCAGGCGACGCCGTGCGGCGTTTCGCATTCGATGCCGAGCGCGGCGGCCACGCCGTGCGCCATGCCCAGGCCTGAGTTGGTAAGCGCCATGCCGGAGAGGAGCGCCGCGTGGCTCATCGCCGCGCGAGCGTCGAGGTCGTGCGGGTCGGCCAGCACCCGCGGCAGCGCCGCCACGGCGCGGGGCAGGGCGTCGAGCACGAGCGCCCGTGGCAGCGGTGCCCGAAACCGGCAGATGAATGACTCGATGAGCTGCGTGATGGCGTCGAGCCCCGAGGCGGCCGTCACATCTCGGGGGCACGGCACCGTGAGGGCTGGATCGACGAGTGCTGCCCGCGGCACGAGCAGGGGGCTTCGCATGCTCTTCTTGAATCGCCGTCGAGGGCAGGAGATCACCGCGTTACGAGTGGCCTCGGCGCCCGTTCCCGCCGTCGTCGGCACGGCGATCATCGGCAGCGGCGGCTGCGCGATCGTCAGGCCTCTGCCCACGCCCTCGAGGTGGTCGGCTACGGTGTCTTCATCGCACTTGTGCGGGTTCGCCAGGTTCGTCGCGAGGGCCGCCACGGCCTTCGCGAGGTCGATCGCGGCTCCGCCGCCGATCGCCACCACCACCGCCCCTCGGCCTGCGATCGGCGGCAGTTCCCGAACCATGCCCGCCACGTCGGCCACGGTGGGTTCGCCCGTACAGGTGCCGACGCGGGCGACGTCGAGGCCAGCGGCGCGAAGCCCGCCGGCCACCACCGCCTCACCGCCGCAGGCCTCCAGGCTCCGCGAACCCGTCACCAGCCAGGCCTCGCGGCCGAACCGTGCGGTCACCTCCCCGAGTTCGGCGAATCGACCGGCACCGAACAGGATCGACGACGGGGCCAGAAAGTCGTAGCGTGAAAGGGCGGCGTTTGGTTGGTGGGGCATCTGGTCGTCCGAAAATGACGCGGGCATGGACCGCCGGGAGGACCTGACCTAGGCTTGCCGGCTCACCATTTGTTGTCTCCGCCGCGAAGCCTTCCCGCAACCTTGGCTGCCGCCCGCCACGCATGACCGACCCGCTCCCCATCCCGCAGCATCCCGGCCCGATCGAAGGCCGCATCCGACCGCCCGGATCGAAGAGCATCACCAACCGCGCGCTGGTGTGCGCGGCGCTCGCTCGCGGAACGAGCCGGCTCTCCGGCGTTCTCGACAGCCAGGACACCCGTGTGATGGCGGCGGGGCTGGCCGCGCTCGGCGTCGGCGTGGAGGTTGACTGGCCGACCGGTACCGCGACGGTCAGCGGGGTCGCCGGCACGATCCCGGCCGCAGAAGCGACGCTCGACTGCGCCGCCAGCGGAACGACGATGCGGTTCCTCGCGGCCGTCTGCGGCCTGGGCCGCGGCACCTACCGGCTCGACGGCACCGCCCGGATGCGACAGCGGCCGATCGGCGATCTCCTCGCGGCGCTTCGCGACCTCGGGGTCGATGCCCGCGCCGAGAGCCCGGGCGACTGCCCCCCCGTGGTGATTTGCTCGGCAGGGCTGCGGGGCGGTTCCGCCACGATTGCCGGGGGCACTTCCAGCCAGTTTGCCAGCGGGCTCGCCCTCGCGGCGCCGTGCATGCCGCAGGGGATGGATCTCTCGTTCGCCGGCACGCTCGTGTCGCTTCCCTACCTGGCGATGACCCGGCGGGTGATGGCCGACTTCGGCGGCCGCTGCGACGTGGTGGACGACCGCAGCTGGCGGATTCATCCGGGCGGCTACGCCGCCTGCGACTACGACATCGAGCCCGACGCATCGGCCGCAAGCTATTTCTTCGCGGCCGCAGCGATCACCGGCGGCCGCGTCCGCGTCGACGGCCTCTCCCGCCGCAGCATGCAGGGCGACGTCGCCTTCTGCGACGCCCTCGAGCGAATGGGCTGCGGCGTCGAGTGGCACGAAGGCGACGCGGTCGGGCGGGGCAACGCGATCACCGTGGCCGGCCGGGCGGCCCGCGGCATCGACATCGACATGAACGCGATCAGCGACACGGTTCCCACGCTGGCCGTGGTGGCGCTGTTCGCCGACGGGCCGACCACGATCCGCAACGTGGCTCACATCCGCGACAAGGAAACCGACCGGATCGGCGACCTGGTCCGCGAACTCCGTGCGGTCGGCGGCTCGGTCGAGGAGCACCCAGACGGGATGACGATTACACCGGCCCCCCTTCGCGGCGCGGCATTCAGAACGTACGACGATCACCGGATGGCCATGAGCCTGTCGCTCACGGGGCTGCGGGTGCCAGGCGTTGCGATCCGGGATCCCGGCTGCGTCGGCAAGACGTTTCCCGGCTATTGGACGAGCCTGGGCGGGCTCGCAGGATTTCCCACGGGCTGGCAAAACGCCTGACGCCGCGTCGCGGTCAGTCCACGCCGCCGTCTGTCGAGGCCCGTTCGAGCACGAGAGCGGCCTGCTCGAGCAGCGCGTCGACGCGTTCATCGGCCGGCGCCATCGGGGCAGCGGCCTTCATCAGCGACGCATCCATGGCCACGAATCGTCCGCCGCAGTGCTGGCAGTAGACCCGCCGACCCAGCAGATTGACGTCGATCTCCAGCCGCCGGCCGCAGACCGGGCAGCCCTGCTGGAAAAACACCCGCGGGTCGCGCGATGCGGCCGGATCGCCGTGGTGCTTGTCATCGTGTGCCATGTGCGAGGAGCCCCAATCCCTGAGTTGCGGTGAGTATACGCGGCCGGCATGACTGAGCCAATCCGAAGCGGAGGCTGGCCGACGCTCTCCCCGCGATTTGCGGTCGTTTCCAGGCGTCGAGGCCGGCTGTACACTGCACGCTGGCGGTGCGCTGGCAAGGCGTCCGCGGATCGGGCTGTCGCCATCATGCTGCAACGACCGCTGCTCACGCCGATCGTGGTCGGCTTTTGGCTCGTGACGAGCGGCTGGCTCGTGGTCACGAAGATTCTGCCGTCGCTGAGCCCCGGCTCCCCACCGGGGCAGCAGGCACTCTACACCTCGGGACATCGCCCGATCCCGGTCGCCTGGACGGTGCAGTGGAACGAGCGGCCCGTGGGCTGGGCGCTGGCGACGTCCACGCGACAGGGCGACGGCGGCTTGGCGGTGGATAGCCGCCTCCAGTTCGACAAGTTGCCGCTCGACGAAATGATACCGGTGTGGGCCGGCCTGCTCGTGCGTCGTGTGGTGCACGAGAGCATGCCGTCGACCTTTTCGGCCCGCGGCCGGCTGGAGATCGACGCGGTCGGCCAACTCCGGGCCTTTACCTCGCGGGTGAGGCTCCCGGGCGCTTCCGACGATGTGCTGCTTCGAGGCACGGTCAACGAAGGCGACGTGCAGGTGAAGATCGATGCCGGTGGCATGACCTACGAGACAACCCGCCACCTGCCCACCCACGTCATGATTGGCGACGAACTCTCTCCGCAGGCGAGCCTCCCCGGCCTTTACGAGGGCCGTCGGTGGACCATCCCGGTGTACAGCCCGCTTCGCCCTGGTCACTCCCCGATAGAGGTCCTTCATGCCGACGTCGGCCCCGAGGAGGCGCTCTACTGGGAAGACGGCCTGGTCCGCGTGCACGTGGTCGCCTACCGCGAGGATCCGTCGAGTCACCGTGAGCCGCGGTGCCGCCTCTGGGTCGATCTCTCGGGCCGCGTACTCAAGCAGGAGGCGATGCTCTTTGGCACGCGAATGACCTTCCTGCGGCGGACCGACGAGGCAGCGGCCTGGCTGGCCGAGGACGGCGGCCCCGACGGGGCCGGGGAGCAGCCCAAACCATGATCGAGTTCGATCACGTCACGCGGACCTACGGGGCGAAGACGGCCGTCTCCGACCTGACGCTGGCGATTCCCCGCGGGGAACTCTTCGCCCTGCTCGGGCCCAACGGCGCCGGGAAGACCACGACGATCCGGATGCTCGTCGGCCTGCTCCATCCCTCGCGGGGCGCCGTTCGCGTCTGCGGCCACGATCTGGTGAAGGATCCGCGGTCCGCCCACCTGCATCTCGGCTACGTGCCCGACGAGCCCACGCTCTACGACAAGCTCACCGGCCGCGAGTTCCTCTGGTTCATCGCCGACATGTTCGGCATGCCGCAGCGGCTCGCCACCGTCCGCATCGACCGCGAGATCGAGCACTTCGAACTCGGGGAGTTTGCCGACGACCTCGCCGAGAGCTATTCGCTCGGCATGAAGCAGCGGCTCGTGTTTGCCGCCTCGCTTCTCCACGACCCAGACGTGCTCGTGCTCGACGAGCCGATGGTCGGGCTCGACCCGCGGAGCGTGCGGATCGTCAAGGACCTGCTTGCCGCCCGCACCCGCGAGGGCATGACGGTGTTCATGTCGACGCACACGCTGGCGATGGCGGAGGAAATGGCCGACCGGGTGGGCATCATGGTCCGCGGGCAGCTGCGGTTTCTGGGCACCATCGCCGAACTGCGGGAACAGGTCGCCCTGGAGTCGACGACGCTCGAGCAGCTGTACCTCGAAGTGACTTCCTCCCGGAGAAGCGAACCGTGAGCAGACGGGCACCGCCGCCCGATGCGGTGCGGCTTCTCTCCTTCGAGGATGAGGCGCGGCTGTTCATGAGGCTCCGGGGCACGCTCGCCTGGGAGACGGTCCGGTCGATGCTCTCCGACTCGCGGCTCCGGCTCACCCTGGTCGTGCTTCTCAGCGGCATGTTCTGGGCGGCCCTCTACGGGCTGTTCATCGAGGGCTTCGGCTTTCTCGACGCCTTGCACGCCGAGGTGATCTCGCTCCTCTTCAACGCCTTTTTCGCGTCGCTGATGGTGATGCTCGTCTTCTCGACCGGCATCCTCGTCTACACCGGCATGTACTGCTCCACGGAGTCGCGGCTCCTGCTCACGCTGCCGGTGCGGGCCGAAACGATCCACGCCCACAAGTTTCGCGAGGCGATGTGGTTTTCGAGCTGGGGGTTTGTGCTGCTCGGCAGCCCGATGCTGGCGGCCTACGGCGTGGTCCGGCACGCGGCCTGGCCCTACTTCGTTCTGATGCTGCCGTTCATGATCTCGTTCGTCTTCATACCCGCGTCGGTGGGGAGCATCATCTGCATGACACTCGTCGCCTGGATGCCCCGGCTGCGAATGCACGCGCTCACGATCGGGGTCACGCTCGCCTGCATCGCGGCGATTGGGATCGGCTGGTCGATGTTCTCCCAGGTGAAGGTCGACGCGATGTCGGCTGCATGGTTCGAGCGGACATTCGCCAGGCTGGCGGTCACGGAGCAGAAGTTGTTTCCGAGCTGGTGGCTGTCGACGGGGCTGATCGAGGCTGCGCGGACGGAGCGGGATGGCACCGTGCTGGCGGCGTCGTTCTTCGAATCGCTGAAGTTTCTCGCCCTGCTGATCGCCAACGCCCTAGCGCTGCAGCATCTGGCCGGCTGGGTCTCCCGGATCGCCTACCGCAAGGGCTTCAGCCAACTCGCCAGCGAGATCCCCTCGCGCCGCCGCCGGCCGCTGCGGTGGTTCGACCGGGCTCTGGGCCATGCCGGATTCGCGTCAGGCAGGCCGTTGCGGCTGCTGCTGGTGAAGGACTTCCGCCTCTTTCGCCGCGACATTTCCCAGTGGTCGCAGTTCGCGATTTTCTTCGGGCTTCTTGGGCTGTACTTCTTCAACCTGCGGGCCTTCAACTACAACAACGCCTATGCGTCGATGATTGGCTATCTCAATCTCGCGGTCGTGGGGCTCATCCTTTCCACGTTCACGACCCGCTTCGTCTACCCGATGATCAGCCTCGAGGGGCGGCGATTCTGGATTCTCGGCCTGCTGCCTGTGCATCGGGATCAGATCGTCTGGTCGAAGTTCCTGTTCTCGTTCGTCGGCAGTCTCGGCCCATGCTGCAGCCTCGTGCTGCTGAGCGACGGCATGCTCGGTATCCCCTGGCCGCTGATCGCCCAGCACGAGCTCTGCTGCCTCATGCTCTGCATGGGGCTTTCCGGCATCGCCGTTGGCCTCGGGGCGCGGATGCCCGACCTGCGGGAGTCGTCGCCGTCGAAGATCTCGTCCGGATTCGGTGGGACCCTGAGCCTGGTGGTCAGTTCGCTCTTCATCATGGCCACGGTGATGCTCGCGGCCGTTCCCACCCACCTGTTCCTGCTCTCGCACACGCTCGGGCCCGGGGTCATCTCGCCGCATGGGATCCTGGGGTGGGCTGGGGGGCCATGGGGGGCGATCGCCGGTGCCGTGGCGGTCGTGGCCCTGGGAATCACCGCCACGTTCGTGCCCCTGGTGCTCGGCCTGCGGTCATTCCGCCGCCTGGAGGCATGACAAACGGCGGTTAGTGCGGCCGCCGGGCTGCGGTTGTCCTCGTGGAGCCAGGAAGGCCACAATCCGGCTCCCCTCCGGCCATGATCCACCATCCCGCCCATTCCCGTGACCACCATGCCCGCCCCGGCGGGCCAGCCTTGCGGGTGGGCGCTGTCCAGTACCTCAATACCAAGCCCTTGGTGCACGGCCTTGCCGCCGCTGGTGTCGAGGTGGTGTACGACCTTCCCAGTCGGCTCGCCGACCGTCTCGCCGACCGGCGACTCGACGTGGCACTGATTCCGACGGTGGAGGTGTTTCGCGGTGGCCACCGGATCGTCTCCGACGCCTGCATCGGCTGCCGCGGCCCCGTGATGAGCGTGAAACTCTTCTTCCGCACGCTCCCCTCCCGGGTGACCACGCTGGCGGTGGACGAGGGATCCCGCACCAGCGCCGCCCTGGCCCGCATCCTCCTGGCGGAGCGGTATGGTGTTTCCCCTCGGATCGAGCCGCTGCCGATCGGATCCGGGCTGGCTGACACGCGGGCCGACGCCGTGCTCCTGATCGGCGACCGCGCGATCGGCGACGCGGGTCGGGATCGGATGGGCGGGTCGTTCCAGCTTCTGTGGGATCTCGGCGACGAGTGGTGCCGTTGGACCGGGCTGCCGTTCGTGTTCGCCGTCTGGGCCGCTCGCGACGGGATCGACGTGGGGCATCTGAGCCAGCACCTCTCCTTGGCCCGCGATGCCGGCCGCGCCAATCTGGCGGCGATCGCCGCAGCCGAGGCGGCGGGGCATGGCCTGACCGTCCCGCAGTGCCTGAGCTACCTGCGCGACAATCTCCACTATGATCTCGGTCCACGGGAGCGGGAATCGCTCGACCTCTTCCGCCGGCATGCCGCCCGCCATGGCTTGGCGCCGGCCGATGTGGCGATGGGGCTGGATCTACGAGTCGGCGAGGCGCCGCTGCCGTGGAGTGCCGTGCGATGACAGCGACCGACATCCGCCCCATCCTCGACGACGTGCTCGCCGGCGGGCGGCTCACCTCGGCCGACGCGGTGACGTTGCTCGAGTCGCACGACCTCGCGGCGATCGGCCGGGCAGCCGACGGGGTGACGCGGCGTCTCCATCCCGAGCCGCATCGCACCTACAACATCGATCGGAACATCAACTACACCAACATCTGCTCGGCAGTCTGCGACTTCTGCGCGTTCTACCGTGGCCCCAAGAGCCCGGAAGGATACGTGCTCGACCGCGACGTGATCCTCACGAAAATCGAGGAGACGGTCGCGCTCGGCGGCGATCAGATCCTGATGCAGGGGGGCATGCATCCCACGCTGCCGCTGGAGTGGTACGAGGAGCTGCTCCGCGACATCAAGGCCCACTTTCCGCAGGTGAACGTGCACGGGTTTTCGCCCCCGGAGATTCACGCCTTCACGAAGGTGTCGAAGCGGCCGCTACGGGAGGTGCTGGAGCGGCTGGCCCGCGCGGGACTGGGCTCGCTGCCCGGCGGCGGCGGTGAGATCCTCGTCGATCGCGTCCGCGCGGCGATCACCCGCGGGAAGGCGATGACCGACGACTGGCTCGAAGTGAGCCGGCAGTGGCACCTGCTCGGCGGCCGCAGCACCGCAACGATGATGTACGGCCACGTCGAGACGCTCGCGGAGAGGGTGGAGCACCTCGAGCGGCTCCGCCAACTGCAGGACGAGACCGGCGGCTTCACGGCCTTCATCTGCTGGTCGTTCCAGCCCGACAACACGGAGATGGACGAGATTCCGCCCGCCGGCGCCTTCGAGTATCTCAAGACCCAGGCGGTCGCCCGGCTCTATCTCGACAACTTCGCCAACATCCAGTCGAGCTGGGTGACGCAGGGCCGCGAGATCGGCCAGCTCGCGCTGCTCTTTGGTGCCAACGACATGGGCAGCCTGATGATTGAGGAAAACGTGGTGAGCGCGGCCGGGACGGTGCACCACCTCACCCTCGACGAGATGAAGTCGTCGATCGCGGAACTCGGCTGGATCCCGCGGCGTCGCAACGTGTTTTACGAGCTCTTCGAGGAGGAGCCGCCGGCGCCGGCAGCGGATCCCGAACGGGCGAGAGCGCGGGCCGTGCCCCTCCCCGTGGCCACCACGTCGCCGTGAGCCGGACGCGGCTCGACTTCGTCATTCGGGCCCGCTGGATCGTGCCGCTGCACGGGCCGCCGCTTGCGGGTGGCTGGCTGCGGGTTCGCCGGGGGAGGATCGTCGATCTCGGCATGGGTACGCCGCCGGGCTGCCGAGACGCTGCATCCGCGATCGATGCCGCCGACGCGGTCGTGTTTCCCGGGCTGGTCAATGCGCACACGCACCTCGAGTTTTCCGACGTCGTTTCGCCGCTCGACGCTGCCGGCGGGCTGCCCGGTTGGATCGAACGGGTCGTCGCGGTGCGACGCGGGCGGGCCAGCGGCACCGCGGCGGAGCGTCAGGTCGCCGCGGCGATCCGTCGGGGGCTCGACGAGTCGGCGGCCCATGGCGTCACGGCGGTCGGCGAAATCTCCACGGGGATCCCGTTCGGCGGGTATCCGGCCGGCGGGCCGCGGCTGAGGGTGTTTCGCGAGGCCCTCGGCCTGTCGGCCGCGTCGGCGACGACGGCCGGGGCGGGGGCGATCCGCGACGTGGGGCGACTGCTTGCGGCGGGAGCGTCGGCCGGCATTTCTCCGCACGCGCCCTATTCCGTGGCCGCGTCGCTGGCGACCGCCCTGATCGCCGCGGCTCGACGCCACTCCGTGCCGCTGGCGATGCACGTCGCCGAGAGCGAGGCCGAGGCCGAACTGCTGCGAGCGGGAACCGGTCCCTTTCGCGACCTGTTCGAGCGACTTGGTGTGTGGCCGCCAGGCGGGCCGGCACTCCTGCCGGCGGCCGAGTGGATTTCGCGGCTTGCCCGTGGCCCGCGGGGTGTCGTCATCCACGGCACCCACCTCGGCCGCGATCCGGATGCGCTGGCTCGGCTTGCCCGGCACCGCGACCGGCTCTGCGTGGTCGTCTGCCCGCGGACCACGCGTGCCCTTTCAAACATGC
>JBBAVQ010000048.1:0-13382 GCA_040397625.1 Pirellulales bacterium
CGGTCTTCCTCGGTCTCCCACGTGCTCCCGACAGCTCCCGGCGACCGCGTGGTGCGGACGGCGAGTTGCTGCGAGAGGCGATTCGCTCCGTCGCCATCACGCCGCAGCGAGAGCAGGCCGCCCGTCTGAGGGTTGACCTCCACCCGCACCCTTCCATTGTCGAGCACGAGCCGGTCGGCGTTGCGAGCGGCCCCCGTCGGCACCGCGAACGAAAGCCAGCGACGCCGCGGGGGCTGCGCTGCGGCAGGCGGGTGAGGCGGCGGCGGGGTGGACTCGGTGAGCGAGTTGGTGCCCGCGACGACCGCCCTGGCCTCCTCCGCAGCCCGTGCCACGGCCGCGGCGATTGGGTCGTTGTCGCCAGCGGCGACCGACCGCGGCATGGAAGGCGGAAACGCGTCGGGCTCGAGCGACACGGGTGTCCCGGCGGCACCGGCGCGGCGGGCGAGTTCCCGCGGTGTGACGAACGTGCCGAGGAGGTTCGTCCAGTGGCCGATCCTGCGAACGAGAGCGTGCCAACGACTGGCCGTCCCCGCGTAATGGGCGAAGAGCAAGGCCGCCACGTGCTCGCGGTCGAGGGCGTCGCCCAGCGTCTCGGAGAGGGAGAGCACGGTGCGGGCTGACCGGGCGTCGAGCGGAGCGGCGGCGAGCAGGTCCACCGCCGCGCCACCACCCTGCCAACGAATCATGCCGCCGCCGACGTCAGGGAGTGGTGAACCGTCGAAGAGCGTCCAGAGCCCACCTTCCATACCGAGGCCCGCCACGAGTTGCGGCAGCAGCGAAACCGCTCCGCCGGCAGCGCGGGCGAACGACGCAGGCGGGGAGCCGAGCAGGGTGCGGCAGACCTCGCGGCCGCGGGTGAACGAGGCCAGGACCGACTCCGGCGTGGCCAAATCGAGCGGCGCATCGGCCGCGAGACCGCCGCAGAGTTCGACGCGTCCGACGTTCACCGCGGTGCGAACGGCGGCGATGGCCTCGGGATCGGAGGCGGCGACCCCCGCGATCGAGTCGCCCGTGGCCGCAACCGCAACGGGCACAGGAGATTCGATCGCGGCCACAATCGCCGGTCCGCGAGCGGAGGCCGCGACCAGCACGAGATCGATCGCATAGGAATCGACAGGATAGTAGCGGGCACGGGACGCCGAAATCGCGTCGAATGCCTCACGGAGTGACGTCCGCACGTCGTCGTCGTGGCCCGTTACGGCAGCCCGCGCGGCTGCCACGACGGCGGCACAAAAACCGGTCGATTCGAGATCGGCATGGGTCCGCATGCGACGGGCCAAGAGTTCCGCCAACAAGGCGGCGATCCCGAGCGCCCGAAAGTCGTCCGCCCACCCGGCCCCCGCGAGCGGGCCGTCGGCAAGCCCAAGGCGGTCGGCCGCCACCCGCTCGATCGCCTCCACACCGACCGTCCGCCGCACGAACCCTGAGCCCGCCGTGCAGGTGGCGTCGAACTGCGCCGCAAACCGGTCGTCCCAGGTGGTCGGCACGATCCCGAGCAGCGGCCCCTGGGACACCGGCAGGTCGATGCTCGCCCACCGCGGTGCGGCGCCAACCGCCGCCACCACCGCCGGATGCCAGGCTGCGGTCCAGGCAGCGAGGAGATCGTCAGCCTCGGCCTCTTCCAGCCACGTCGGGAAATCGTCGAGCGTGTGGCAAGGAAGGAAGACCGTCGTGCGTTCGAAAGGCCGTTCGAGAGGCATGGCTGGGAGTGTAGTTGATCCCGATCGTCACCCAGCCGGGAACGAAGGGGGACGGTTTGACACCCCCGGGAACGCGTTCGTAAAGTTATCAGTGGGCGGGATTTAGCCCAACGAAACCCTCCTTTTCCCGGCCCACCCACCCTCCGACCTCCGCACCGGGATCACGGCTCCTTTATGGCTCGCAGTCCGTACGCCTGGGGAATCGACATCGGCAAGTGCGGCCTCAAGGCCCTGCGGTGCCAGGTGTCGCCGTCGGATCCGCGAAAGCTGATCGCCGACACGTTCGAGTACATCGAATATCCGATGATGCTCTCGCAGCCGGAGGCGGACCCGGTGGAGCTGGTGAAGGCTGCGATCGAGGAGTTTCTCTCGCGGCACTCGCTCGAGGGAGACAGCGTGGCCGTGTCCGCCCCCGGGCAGTCCGGCCTCTCCAAGTTCATCAAGCTGCCGCCCATCGAGGCGAAGAAGATCCCCGACATCGTCCGCTACGAGGCGAGCCAGCAGATTCCATTCCCGCTCGACCAGGTGGAGTGGGCCTGGCAGCGGCTCGAGAGCGGCATCGAAGAGAGCGGCTTCGTCATGGACGAGGAGGTGGCGCTCTTCGCCATGAAGAAGGAGCAGGTCAACAAGGCCCTGGCTCCGTTCCGCAACGCCGGCATTGAAGTCGACGTGCTGCAGCTGCAGCCCATCGCCCTGGCGAACATGGTGATGTTCGACCAGTTGCCTCCGCGTGCGAACATCGACCCGGACAACCCGCCGGAGTCGATCGTGCTGGTGTCGATCGGTGTCGACTCGACCGACGTGGTGATGACCAACGGCCTGAAGATCCAGCAGCGGAGCATGCCGATCGGTGGCAGCACCTTCACGAAGGCCCTCGTGAAGGAGATGCAGTACACCTTCCAGAAGGCGGAGCAGGAGAAGC
This sequence comes from Pirellulales bacterium, assembly GCA_040397625.1. Taxonomy (GTDB): domain Bacteria; phylum Planctomycetota; class Planctomycetia; order Pirellulales; family UBA1268; genus QWPN01. The sequence continues at coordinate 2,623 of JBBAVQ010000048.1, forward strand.
GCAACGCCGTCCGCGCCACCGATCCCCGCATGGTGTTCAAGGCGATGCGGCCGGTGTTCACGGAGTTCGCCTCCGACCTGCAGCGGTCACTCAACTACTTCACCGGCGCCGACAAGACCGCGAAGATCGGCAAGGTGCTGCTGTTTGGCAACGCCGCCAAACTTCGGGGGCTCTCCGACTTCGTCGCCAAGCAACTCGGCGTCGACGTGCAGCGGCTCGAGAAATACTCCGCGCTCGACGGGGCGACTGTCGCCGCCAACGGCTTCCGCGAGAATCGCCTCGCCTTCGCCACGGCCTACGGCCTGGCGCTGCAGGCCGCGGGCGCATCGAACCTCCGCACCAACCTGATGCCGGGGGAGATCGTCCGCGACCGGCTGATCGCGGCCAAGAAACCGTGGGCGGTGGCCGCGATGCTCGGCCTGCTCACCGCAGCGCTCGTCAACTTTGCGGGGATGTTCCTCGCCTGGCAGAGCTACGCTCCGGCGAAGTATTCGCAGGCGTTTGCGGCAGCCGACCAGGCCAAGACTCGTTCCGCCGCCACGGTTTCGGCGCTCGAAGCGGTGAAACAGAAGCAGGAAGAGTCTGCCTCCTGGCAGCAGTACCTGCTGCAGGTCCAGGAGCGGCGATTCCAGTCACTCGACCTGATGCGGGCGATCGGCACCCTGCTGCCTCGCGATGCCGACGGCGCGGTTCCCGAAAAGGTTGCGGATCGCCGCGAGATCCACATCGACAGCTTCGACATGCAGTTCTTCCCCGATCTGGCCACGTGGTTTACGGGGGTGCAGGGCCAATGGGCGGAGACGCAGGCCGCGGAGGAGAAGGGCGAGGGCTCCGCTTCGGCCGAGGGCGAGCAGCCTGCTCCTCCCGCCGATGGGGCTGCCCCAGCCGCCGAGACGCCCCCGAGCGAACCGATCGCTGCCGATGGCACGGCCGCTGCACCGACCGGCGGACCGATTGGGGCGGGATGGGTCGTGCAGATCACGGGCCACCACTTCCACAACGACGAGCAGGGCAACGAAGGCGAGCAGTTCGTCCGCTCGACGCTGGTGAAAAACCTGCTCGGCAAGGGAGACGAAGTGCCCGTGGCCGCCGGCGAGAAGTCGGGCGAACTCGTGCCTCTCGCCGACCTCGGCATCGGGTATCCGGTGCTCGTGTATTCTTCGCCGATTCGCAAGGTCCGTTACGAAGCCAATCCGATGGCTTCGGCCAAGGATGCTCCGCCCGCCGACCTGAAACGCTACGAGTTCATCCTCCAGTTCACGTGGCAACCCACCACGCCCGGCTCGAAACTTCCGCCGCCCCCGACGCCGGCCGACGCCGGGGCCGTTGCCCAGTAGCCGCTCGCGAGATCCGCCATGCCAGCGATTCCCGAACAGATCCGTCCGTACGTCGCCGCCCTGGCGAAGTATCACTTCTGGATCCTGGCCGCGATCGTGCCGATCGTGCTGGTGCCGCTCCTGTTCAGCGGGACGTCGAAGATCGACCGCGAGATTCAAAGCCGGTCGCAGGAGATCGAGAACCGCGTGTCGGCGCTGAAGAGCGTGCAGGGGATCGAGTCGCATCCCAACGAGGGATGGACGGAGGTCGTGGAGGGCCAGACGAAGAAGATCCAAGAAGAGACGATCTCGGAATGGCAGCGGTTCTGGAAGGACCAGGAACCGCTGCGGTCCTGGCCGAAGCGACTCGGTGACGACTTCATCAAAGCCGTCACTGGGCTCAAGCCTGGTGGATCGCTGAACCGGGCGCTGCTGCAACGCTACCAGAACACCGTGCAGGAACTCGCCCGGGAACTCCCGAAGCGCATGGGCGCCGACGACTTGATGGCGGAAGGGGCCGTCGCAGGTGGTGTTGGTACCGAGGCCGGGCTCGGCGCTCGGGGTCCATTTGGAGGGGAGTTTGGCGGCCCGCGAGGCGGCCCGGGGGGAGAGTTTGGCGGTCCACGCCCCGGCTTCGGAGCGGCTGCGACTGGTGGCTCGACCGCCCTCGTGCAGTGGGCCGACGCCGACCAGAAGCGGGTGCTCGATTCGTTCACGTTCGACACAAATGCCAAGCGATCAGGCAAGGACGTCATCTCGACGACGCAGGTGCTGCTCGCCCAGGAGGATCTCTGGGTCTACGGACTCTTTTGTGACGTCATCAAGAAGCTCAACGAAGCCGCCCCGGACAGGTTCGAGGCGCCGATCAGTTCCGTGAGCGAACTGACGGTCGGCTATCCGGCCGCGGAGGACCAGCCCGGTGGTCAGGGTGGTGGCCGCATCCAGATGATGGCCGCTCCCGGCGCGGCGGGAGGTGAGTTTGGCGGCGAGGGCATGCCATCACCCGAGATGGCTGGCGGCGTGGGGATGCCCGGCGAAGGCGGAATGGCGACCGGCCGGCCGCCCAACCCACGATTCAGTGGTGGCGGCTCGCTGATGGGACCAGGCAGCCCGATGGGTGGCGAGCTTGGCGGCGATCCTTCGGCAGCAGCGCCCGTTGCAGCGCCCGACGAACAGTTGAAGGAGTGGATCTACGTCGATTTCAGCGGCAAGCCGCTGACGGCGGCGGAGCTCGCCACGCTCCCGGCCGTGAAGATGGTGCACCTCGTGCCGTTTCGGCTGGGCGTCACGATGGATCAACGAAAGCTCGACGCCCTGCTCACCGAACTCGCGACCAATCCGGTGCCGATCGACGTCCGGCAGGTCCGCATCAATCCCTCGCAGCAATCCGGCGGCGGTGGCGGCCGGCCGGGTGGCGGCGAGTTCGCCGCACCATCGCCGGCGTCTCCATCGAACGATGCCGCCGGCGCCACCGGCCGACCCTATGACGTGTTCGTCGAACTCCGCGGCACCGTGGGGCTGGCACCTGTTCCCGACCCGAAGACGATCAGCGGTGGCGACGCCGCCCCCGCGGGAGGTGGAACATGAAGATGCCCGGCCTGAAGTTCGACAAGGACGCGATCGGTCGGTTCTTCCTGAACCACGTCGAGAAGTTCGTCGTGGGAGGTGTCGGCATTCTTGGGCTCGTGCTGGCCTGGAATGGCGTAAACGCCCTGCGCGCGAAGTCGGTCAGTGCCGAAAAGCGACCCGAGTCCGTGGCCGCGCTCACGGCCGACACCGTGCGGCACATCGACGCGGTGGCGAAGCCGCCCGCGGACGCGATGCGGTCGGCCGGGCAACTCTCGCGGACGATTGACCCGTGGCGGCCGCAGCAGGTGAAGGTTGCGCCCGCTCCTGACGTGGCGATGCTCAGCAGGCCCGTGGTGCAGCAGATCGTCAGGCGGGCCGAGCCGAAGGCCTTCCCGGTCGAGGACCTCCGCGCCATCGCCGGCTGGCGGGTGCTCAAGGATCAAATGGCCGAGCAGATGGCCAATGCGGCTGCACAGGGCGGCACTGACGATGGCAACCAGTCTGCGGCGAACCCCGACTATCTGGAGCCGCAGAAACGCTTCGAACGGTTGGCCCCCTACGTCGTCCTCGTGGGGCTCGTTCCGGTTGCCAAGCAGCGTGCCGAGTTTCGACGCGCCCTCGGCACCGCCGATGCGGCCGCCACGCCCGGCACCGGCGATCCCCTCCAGGATCTGCCCCGCTGGGGCGACTACGTCGTGGAGCGCGCCGTGGCAGCCGACGCCGACAAGCCGGAGGCATGGTCGCCCATCCGGCTTCGGCTCGACGCCGATCAGGGCGGCAGCAAACCGCTTCCGGAACGCTTCCTGCTCGGTGCCAACGATCTGGCCACGTCAAGCGGCGAGTCGGGCTATGCGGCCTCCCTGCCGCAGCGGCTCTACGAGCCATGGGGCCTCGACACGATTCACCCGTGGTTTCTCCAACCCCGCCACAAGTGGCGGCTCGAGCGGAGCGAGCAGATCGCCGAAAGCCCGGTTCGACTGCGGCCCGCTGATGTGCGCAAGGAGTTTGCGGACCATGCCGGCCACGAGGTGGAACTCGTCGGCATGAAGTTCGCGGGGGCTGCCCAAAAAACTGGATCTCCCGAAACCGTCATGATCGGCGTTGCGGCCGCCGATGGATCGGAGTCGTTTCCGCCTCCCGATGCCACCGCTGCCCCGACATCCGACGGCTCTTCGAGGCCGACCGCCGTGAAGCCGGTGTTCATCATGTCGGCCGCCTGGCAGAAGACGATTGATCTGAAGTCGATCGCGGCGTGCGATCTTCGCGTCATCCCGGCGCTCGAGAGTGGAATCCCCGTCGTTCAGATCATCGGCATCACTCCCTTGGAAGCCGACGGCAGGCAGGGAGTGGAACAGCGTGATCCCAAAATGATGTCGGCCGGAGGAGTCGCGGGAGGACTCGGCGGGGGCGGCGGCGAGTTCGGCGGCCCCATGATGACCGGCGGAGGCATCGACGAGGGGGCTGAATACCGGCTCTTCAGATTCATCGATGAGTCGGTCGATCCCGGCAAAGCGTATCGCTATCGGGTGAAGGTTGAGCTTCCCAACCCGAACTACGGGCTCGATCCTCGCATGCTCGCAGACCAGAAGGCGGCGGGAAACGAACTCCTCTCGAGCGTTAGCGAGCCCACCGCGACGGTGATGCTACCGACCCCATACATGACGGCGGCTCGGGCGTCGCTCGTGGAAAGCAAGGCGGCCGCGGACTCCGGTGGCGACAGCGCCACGCCTGCTGCGCAAACGCAGAAGTCGGCCGGTCCCAAACTCGGCAAGACGCAGGTCGAGGTGTCGTTCCTCGGACCGACGTGGCAGCACATGCGGGGCAAGCGCGCCGATCAGGGCTCTGATCTCTTCGACCTCGCGATCGAGCATGTGCTCCCAGTCGAACCGGGTGGCTCGGTGCTGTGGAAGAGGTCGAAAAAGCCGAAGGAGAAAGACAAGCAAAAGCAGGATTCGTCCGCTGCCAAGGCAACCGACAAGCCCAAGCCTCGCGATGCGTCATGGACGCTGCTCAACGACGCCGACGTGGGCCGGGAACTCATTGATTTCCGCGGGCGACAGAAGACCGAGGCCGCAGCGGACGCCAGCAAGAAAGACGCCGCAGCGACGGCCGTGATTCGGGAACCGGTCGAGATGGCCTTCCTCCGTCCCGACGGTTCGCTCGAGGTGGTGACGGCAGCGGACTCGCAGTGGGTACTCGACGCCTACGAGGGCTATTCAGCCGGCGCGCCAGGGTTCCAGTCCGAACCCGGAGGCGGTTTTTTCGGAGAGGGCAACGCGCCGCAGGGGGGGCTTCGATGATCGTGCACTGGGTTCGTGTACTGGCGATCCTGATGCTCACCACCGCGGGCATCGCCGTACCTGCAGCCGCGCAGGATGGTTCCCCGGCCGGCAAGACCGACCCAGAAAAAGCCGCCCAGGATGCCCTGCAGAAGGAGACCGACGCCTTCGTGAAGAGACTCCAGGAGCAGGGTGCCTTCGACGACGAGGCGAAGGCCTTCGTGACGAAGGTGGCGCTCCAGAAACTCCGCCAGACGCCCGATCAGCGGCGGCAGCGTCGCCTCGCGGGCGGGGAGAAGTTTGAGGCTTCGCTGGACAGGATCCGGGACGCCCTCAGCGGAGGCAAGGGTGGAGCCGCCGCCGGGGCGGGGCCGAAGGTGCGTGAGGCTGCGGCTGCCTGGCTGGTCGAGCAGGCCCGCTCCGGGCAGCCCTCCATCGCTGCCAATGCAACGATGGTGCTCGGTGATCTGCGATCCGATGGCAAACCCTGGGTGGAGAGCGGCAAGCAACTGGCGGCCATCGCCGCTGACGCCGGCCTACCGCCGGCCGTCCGCGCCGCTGCGGTCGCCGGACTGGCGCGGCACGTGGACGAGGTCACGGCCAAGGCGCTGTCGCCTGAGTTCGTCGAGAAGACCACTCCGGCGCTGCTGGCGATCGTCACGGCCCCGGCACCCGCGTTCGACCCTGCTGGTCAGTGGCTCGTGTCGAGGGCGCTCGACCTCGTCCCCAGCGTCGTTCCTCAGGCGTCCCCGGAGATGGCGAAGGCTCTGATGGCCATCGTGTCGGACCAAGCCCGATCCATGGACGAGCGGGTGCGGGCGGCAACCGCGTTGGGGGCCACCACGACCGCCGAGTCGGGCGTGGACTCGGCGCAGGCCGTGACGGCCATCCACTCGTTGGCCACGGCGGCGTTGGCGGACAGCCTGGAGGCAGCCAAGGATCGTGCCCTGGCCGCGTCGCTGAGCAGCATGCCGCTGGCAAACATCCAGCAGTCGGGACTTCCAGACGCGGGCTCGGCTACCCCTGTCTACCCGCTCGGCACGCTGGAGGTGGAGCGAGACGCCTGGCGCTTGCTGAAGCTCTCCGAGGCGGTGGCGAAGCCCAAATTCAAGAAGAACAAAGCGGGATCCCTCGAGCCGGCCTGGGCCGAGCCCTTGGAGGGAGGTCTGGCCCGTCTGCTCGAAGATAACGCGGCCGCGGTGGATTTGGCCAAGCAACTTCGAACGGAAATCGACGGGATTCTCGAGAACCCGACCGCATTACGGGTCAGTGAGGCCCGCGAGACGATCACCACCTGGACGCCTCCCAGGGAGTGATGCGGAATCACACGTGATCGTCGAGCCGTCCCCATCGCTTACGCGATTGGGCTTTCTGGTGAAGGGCACACAATGCTCAGGAAGCGTAACCGCGTGAGCGGTACGGCTGCCCCTGCCCTGCCCCCATCGCTTACGCGATTGGGCTTCCTGGTGAACCGCGTGCACTGCTCAGGAAGCGTAACCGCGTGAGCGGTACGGCTACCCCTGCCCTGCCACCAAACCGCCGCTACTTCTTGATCAGGTCGCGGACCGTCATGCCCGACGGGATCATCGGCAGCACGTGCTCTTGGTAGGGCACCTGCACGTCGAGGATCGCAGGCCCTTCGGCGGCGATCATCCGCTCGAGCGCCGGCACGAGATCCTTCTTCTCCGAGATCGTCTCCGCCTGCCAGCCGAAGCCCTTCGCGACCATCACGAAGTCGGGATAACGGTCGCCCGGCGAGATGCCGTTGCCCTGGCCGGACGCCTCGGGATGATCGACGGGGCCCAGGTAGGTGTGGGCCCGGTTGCCCTTGAAGAACCGGTCTTCCCACTGCACCACCATGCCGAGATGCTGGTTGTTGAGCAGCAGCACCTTCACCGGGATGTTCTCGGTCTTGCAGGTGGCCAACTCCTGGATGTTCATCAGGATGCTGCCGTCGCCGTCGATGTCCACCACGATCGCCTCGGGCCTGGCCACCTTGGCCCCCATCGCCGCCGGGAGGCCGAAGCCCATCGTGCCCAGGCCGCTGGAGGAGAGCCAGGTCCGCGGCTCGCGGAACGTGAAGAACTGGGCCGCCCACATCTGATGCTGCCCCACGCCCACCGCGATCACGGTCTCCCGCTTGGCGGTGAGCCGGGAAAGGGCCTGAATCGCCTCCTGGGCGAGAATGCCCGGGTACGACGTGTCGTAGGAGAACGGGTCTTCCTTCTTCCACTCGGCGATCCGGTCATGCCACGGGGCGAGATCGGCCGTTGGCCGCTCCACGATCGCATTGAGCTGGCCAAGGGCCGTCTTGACGTCGGCCACGATCGGCACGTGCACGACCTTGTTCTTGTTGATCTCGGACGGGTCGATATCGATGTGGACGATGAAGCCGTGCTCGGCGAAGGCCTCCACCTTGCCCGTCACGCGATCGTCGAACCGCACGCCGATGGCGAGCAGCAGGTCAGCCTCGTCCACGGCGTAATTGGCGTACACGCTGCCGTGCATGCCGAGCATGTCGAGCGACAGCGGATCGTCGCCCGGATACGTTCCGAGCCCCATGAGCGTCATCGTCACCGGGATGCCGGTCTTCTTGACGAGCGCCCGCAGTTCCTCCGAGGCGTCGGAGGCGATCACGCCGCCGCCGGCGTAGATCACGGGCTTCTTCGCCCGCTTGATCGCGGCGGCGACCTGCGCGATCTGCTCGGCCGGAGCCGGCCTCCGCTGCTCCGGCTTGTAGCCGGGCAGGTTCATCGGGCAGTCGTAATCGGGCACGATCTGGGCGAGTTGGATGTTCTTCGGCAGATCGACGAGCACCGGGCCTGGCCGGCCAGTCGTCGCGATGTGAAACGCCTCCTTCATCACCCGGGCGATGTCTTTGGCGTCGGTCACGAGGTAGTGGTGCTTCGTGATCCCGCGGCACACCTCCACCATCGGCGTTTCCTGAAAAGCATCGGTGCCGATCACGCTGGTGCCCACCTGCCCGCTGAGCACGACCATCGGAATGCTGTCGAGTTTGGCGTCGGCGATGGCGGTGACGAGATTCAACGCCCCGGGGCCGCTCGTGCCCATGCAGACACCCGGCTTGCCGGTCGTGCGGGCGTAGCCCTGGGCGGCGAAGGCTCCACCCTGCTCGTGCCGTGGCAGGATCGTGCGAATCTGGTCCTTGTACCGCGTGAGCGCCTGGTGGAGCGGCATGCTCGCCCCGCCCGGATAGGCGAAGATCACGTCGCAGCCGTGGCGGACGAGCGACTCGACGACCACGTCGGCCCCGGAGACGAAGGCTTCAGACGCTTTCGACGGACGGGAAACGGTGGCCATGGGGAGGCTCCTGAGGGCGGCGGGGACCGGAAGACAGGCCCTCAACCATACACGATGAAAACCGCCTGAAAAACCGTTCCCCCCTTCCCGCTACGCCTCTTCCACCACCGGGTTGGTAAGCCGGCCGATCCGCTCGATTTCGACGGTCACGGTGTCGCCCGGTTGCAGGAAGACCGGGGGATTTCGGGCGAAACCGACGCCGTGGGGGGTTCCCGTGAGGATCACGGTACCCGGCCGCAGGACCATGCTCGCCGAGAAGAACTCCACGATTGCCGGGACGTCGAAGATCATGTCGGCTGTGGTGCAGTCCTGCAGCACCCGGTCGCCGACGATCGTCCGGATGCCGAGGGTGCCCGGGTCGGGGATCTCGTCGGTGGTCACGATCGCCGGGCCGAGCGGGCAGAACGTGGCGAACGACTTGCCCCGGCACCACTGGCCACCACCGCCGTTTCGCTGCCAGTCGCGGGCCGACACATCGTTGCCGCAGGTGTAGCCGAGAATGTGCGCGAAGGCATCCTCGCGGCGGACGTTGTGGCAGGTTTTGCCGATCACGACCGCCAGTTCCGCCTCGTAATCCACCCGGTCGCTCCGGAGCCGCCGCGGCAGCAGGATCGGATCACCGGGGTTCTGCACGGCCCCCGAGTTCTTCATGAACATCACCGGGTGCAGCGGCGGCTCGGCGCCGCTCTCGGCCGCGTGCTTCTTGTAGTTGAGCCCCACGCAGATGATGTCGCGGGGTTCGAGGGGAGCGAGGAGCTTTTCAACCTCGACCGCCCGGCCGGTGTCGTGCAGCGGCCCGAAGAGGTCGCCCTCCAAGAGCGTCGCGCGGCCGTCGTCGTGCAGACGACCGAGGTGCTCGGCCCCACCGGAAAGAAATCGGACGATCTTCATGGGTGCTTGCTCCTTCTCGGTGCGTGCCGTCAGAACTCGGTAGCCGGGCGGGTCGGTCGACGGCAGGATAGCCGACACGCGCCATCCTCGCAGCGATCCCTCCGCCGGGTCGGAGCGATAGACTGTGCGAAGAATCAACCACCCCACATCAACCACCCCGGGGCTTCTTCCATGCATCGCCAGTGCCTCCTCGCCGCCTTCGTCCTTACCGCCTTCGCCACCGCCGCAGACGCCTGCACGCGGTGCGTCTATCTCGGGCCCGACAACACGGTGCTGGTCGCCCGGTCGATGGACTGGGTCGAGGATCCCGGCTCGGAAGTCTGGGTGTTTCCCCGCGGCATGAAGCGGACCGGCGCCGCAGGTCCGGGCTCTCTGGAATGGACGAGCCGCTACGGCTCGGCCGTCGTCTCCTTTTACGGCATCGCCACCGTGGACGGCATCAATGAAAAGGGGCTCGTGGCCAACACGCTCTATCTCGTCGAGAGCGACTACGGCCCGCGCGTGGCCGGCCGGCCCACCATGTCGATCGCCTGCTGGACGCAGTACGTGCTCGACTCATTCGCCACGGTGAACGAGGCGGTGGCGGCGCTCGAGAAGGAGCCGTTCACGCTCAGCGCCCCGATCCTGCCCAATGGTGAACCGGCCGTCGGCCACATGGCGATCTCCGACCCCACGGGAGACTCGGCGATTCTCGAGTACGTAGGGGGAAAACTCGTCATCCATCACGGCCGGCAGTTCCAGGTGATGACCAACTCGCCCACGTTCGACCAGCAGCTCGCCCTCAACGCCTACTGGAAGGAGATCGGCGGCCTGACGATGCTCCCCGGCACCAACCGGGCAGCCGACCGCTTCGCCCGGGCAGCGTTCTATGTGGCGAACCTCCCCCAGACCGCCGACCCCAAGCGGGGCGTCGCCCAGATCTTCAGCGTGATCCGCGGCGTGTCGGTGCCGCTCGGCTTCACCGTGCCCAACAAGCCCAACATCGCCAGCACGATCTGGCGCACGGTGTATGACCACAAGGACCGCGTGATGTACTTCGATTCGGCGACCAGCCCGACGGTATTCTGGCTTCAGCTCGAGAGCCTCTCGTTCGACGCCGGCGTTCCGGTGAAGCGACTCTCTCTCAAGGCTGGCGAGACCTACAGCGGCGACGCGTCGGGGGCGCTGAAACCGGCCGAGCCATTCGCCTTCCTCCCGGCGAAGCCCAACTGATACGCGTCGCCCGTAAACCTCTCGCGTCGTTGCGCAGCCGCAGCCGGCCGGAGGCACATGCGAGCCAAGGCGAACCGGGAAGACTCACAAGGAAACAACCTGCGCTACGAGCGGCACACCACGCGACATGCCCCCATCGCTCACGCGATTGGGCTTCCTGAATCCCGGCGTG
>JBBAVQ010000049.1:0-13239 GCA_040397625.1 Pirellulales bacterium
CTTACCGGTTCGTGGCGACCCGAGAAGCCTCGTCTTACGATGGACCCCTGGGGGTCAAGGAGGTGCGACATGAACGCGCGGCAGTTCCTTCTCTCGCTTGCCCGCCCGCTTTCGACCCGGCAACTGCACCGCAGCCAGCGGCGACGTATCTCGAAGATCCTCCGCCGTACGGCCGGCGGATTCGCCTCGGAGTCGCTCGAACCGCGGGCCATGTTTTCCATGACCACGCCAGCGGCGACCGATCCGCTAACGCTCGACGGCGTCACCGAGCCACCAATGGCCATGGCGTCGGCCACTGCGCCGAGGACGTTCACGATCACCTGGTCATGGAACCAAAACCTCACGATTCCTGACTTCAATCCCGCGGGCGACGTCCTCGCGCTCGACTGGTTTACCGGCAGTGAACTCCGGCTGGCCGACGAGTCAGGCAGCGCGGTTCTCCGGATTCCGGGCATGCAGCAGTCATATCGTCTCGAGGGCGTGCCGCTGACGCAGCTCACCACGGCCAACTTCACCTGCAAGGACTCCTCCGCCGCCGCCTACATCGCCGGGGTGCTCGCCAACGCCTCGTCACCGACGCCGACACCCACCCCGACCCCTACGCCCACGCCGACCCCAACCCCCAATCCGACACCAACCCTTCCACCCGGCGGGCTCAACTCGGGCAATGCCGGCGACCAGAAATGGGGCGAGGCCTATTTCGCGCCGTATGTGGACATGGGAATGTGGCCGGTGCCAAACCTGATGGAGATCGCTGGCACGAGGGGCGTGTCGCTGGTCACGCTCGGTTTCATCCAGGCCACTCCCGACGGCACGCCGGGCTGGGCGGGTCTCTCTGCCCTGGCGCCCAACTCCTCCAACGAGCAGGCAGTGGCGATCAATCAGTCGATCAGGTCGTTTCAGGCCGCCGGTGGTGATGTGATGATCTCGCTCGGCGGCGCCGCCGGTACGAGCCTCGCCCAGTGGTATGCGACTCACGGCCGCAGCGCGGCGGACTTGGCCCAGGCCTATGCGGGCATCGTGGACACCTACTCGCTCAACCGCCTCGACTTCGACATCGAAGGCGCGGCGGTGGCCGATCCCGCGGCGATCACGCTCGGCAGCGACGCGCTGAAACTGCTCCAGCAGTCGCGCCCCGGCCTGGAGGTGTGGTATACGCTCCCCGTCCTGCCCGACGGGCTTACGGCCGACGGTCTCAACGTGGTCCGCGCCGCCCTCCGCGCCGGCGTGGTGCTCGACGGCGTGAACGTCATGGCCATGGACTACGGGGAGTCGGCCGCCCCCACGACGGGTGCCAACGCCAAGTCGATGGGCGCCTATGCGGTGCTCGCCGCCACCAACACCCACGCGCAGCTCACGTCGCTGTTTGCGGAGTTCAGTCAGGGGTTTGGCTGGAACCAGCTCGGTGTGACGCCGATGATCGGCGTCAACGATGTGCTCTCGGAGGTGTTCACGCTTGCCGACGCCCAGACGCTCGAGGATTTTGCCCGCCAGAAAGGCCTGGGCATGATCGCGATGTGGTCGGTGGCCCGCGACAACCCCGGCACGCTCGGGCAGGCGACTGCGACGGCGTCGGGGCTCGCCGTGCCGGCGGGCGGTTTCAGTGGCGTGTTTGCCGACTACGGCACGCGCACCTCACTCGACCCCAACGCTCCCACGCCCACGCCCACTCCTACTCCCACGCCTCCTCCTACTCCCACACCAACCCCAACCCCAACTCCCAAGCCAAATCCAGCGGCCCAGCCCGGCGACACCAACGTGGACTGGAATATCGACATGCTCGACGTCGCCAACGTCCTCGCCGGCGGCAAATTCGACAGCGGTCAAGCCGCCCGATGGAGCGAAGGCGACTTCGGCAGCGACGGGCTCGTCGACGTGCTCGACATCGCCGACTTTCTCGCCACGGGCCTCTTCGACAGAGGCGACTACGGCACCCCGGCCACCGGCACCGACCAGACGATCGCAACCACCGACAAGCTGCTTACCGCGTACTTCCCCGAGTGGGGCATCTATGGCCGCAACTTTCAGGTGGCCGACGTGCCGGCGGACAAGATCAACCGCCTCATCTACTCGTTCCTCGATCTCAAGAGCAACGGCGAGGTGGCACTCTACGACAGTTTCGCGGCGGTGGAGAAGCGATTCACGGCGGCCGAATCGGTGTCAGGCGAGGCCGACCTCTGGTACTACCCGCCCGGCGATCCTCGCGCCACCCAGACGGTGTGGGGCAACTTCAACCAACTCGCTCAGCTCAAGGAAAAGTATCCGCACCTCAAGGTGAACATCGCGGTGGGCGGCTGGACGCTCTCCGGCAACTTCAGCAGCGTCTGCTCCACGGCGGCGGGCCGCGAGACCTTCGCCACCTCGCTCGCCCGGTTCCTCGACACCTACCGCATGTTCGACGGCATCGACTTCGACTGGGAATACCCGGGGGGCGGCGGGCTGGCGGGCAACTCCGCGAGCCCGAGCGATGGGGCCAACTACGCGTCGCTCCTGCAGCTCGTCCGATCGAAGTTCGACGCCCTCGGACAGCAGCTTGGCCGGCGGTATGAGATCTCGGTCGCCTCGCCTGCCGGCATCGACAAGATCGCCACCTTCAATCTCGCGGGCCTCGCGCCCTTCGTGGATCACTTCAACCTGATGGCCTACGATTTCCACGGCACGTGGGAGAACACGACGGGCCACCAGTCGGCCTTCACGGGCGACCCGACCGGCTACGACGTGAAGACGGCCGTGCACGCCTACCTCGCGGCGGGCGTCGCCCCGGGCAAGATCGTGCTCGGCGCGCCGCTCTACACCCGGGGCTGGAGCGGGGTGGCAGACGGCGGCGACGGCGGCTACCTGGAGACGACCTCGGGCAAGGCTCCAGGCACGTTCGAGCCCGGCGTGTATGACTACAAGGACCTTCTCCATCAGCTGCAGGATCCCACGAGCGGCTGGAAGCTCTACTGGGACGACACCGCGCAGGCCGCCTACGTCTACAACGCCACGCAGCGGCTCTTCAGTTCGTTCGAGACGCCCACCTCGATCGCGCAGAAGTCGCAGTGGGCCGAGGATCTCGGGCTCGGCGGTATGATGTTCTGGGACATCACCAACGACGCGATCGATTCGCCCGAGAGCCTGGTCACGGCGGCCTACTCGTCGTGGGTGCTCGACGAGGATCTCGCCACGATCCGCAGCCGCTCGACGCTCACCCACGAGCAGGTGATCGGCGGCGACGGGGTGATCACCACCCTGCCGCCCGTGGCCTGACAGCCTGCCATGAGACACGTTCACGATTGGGTTCGCGGCACCTGCCTTGCAGTGACGGCCGTCGCTGTGCTCGCCGTGCCTGCATTAGTCCGCGGTGAGCCCCTCGTCACGGCCACGCCACCGCGGCCACTGGGCAAGGGGTCGGTGGTCGTGCTTCGGCACCCGGCGTCATCTCACGAAACGCAGCCCGCAGCGCATGACCCGCAGGCCGGAGAGCCCGGCGACCTCCTCATCCACTTTCACGGAGCCGTTGACACCGTGCGGCAGGCGATGGAGCGGGCGGGCGGTGCCACCACGGTGGTGGTCGTCAATCAGCCGGGACTCTCGGCTGCATACTCGACTCCTTTCCGGGAAGACCCGGGGCTCTTCAACCGGCTGCTCGCGGAGCCATGGCGCGACACGAGCGACGACGCACCCGCGATCCCGCCACGCTGGCGCCGCGTCACGCTCTCGTGCTTCAGCGCCGGCTACGGAGCCGTCCGCGAGATCCTCAAGACCGAAGACGGCCTCGCCCGGGTCGATGCGATTGTGGCGGCCGACTCGATCTACGCCGGCATCGATGAGCAGGCGACCAAGACCGGCGACCGGCAGGTTGATGCCCGCGACATGGCGGCATTTCTCGCCTTCGCCGAGCAGGCGGCGGCCGGCACGAAGGTGTTCGTGATCTCGCACTCCTCCCAGCCGACCCCCTACGCCAGCACGACGGAAACCGCCGACTACCTGCTCGGTCGCCTGGGTCTCGAACGGACGCCGCTGGAGCCACCCCCGGGCGAAGAGTTCTCCCGGGTCTCGCACGCACGTCGCGGCGGTTTCGAGGTGGAGGGATTCACCGGCGCCTCGGGGCCGGCCCACCTCTTTCACCTGCGCTCGCTCGACCGTTGGTGGAAATCCGCCGAGCGGCTCTCGACACCGGCAGGCGAGAGCCGCTCCGGCCACGTCGATTAGGGCAGTTCCGCCAGAAGCCCGACCATCATGCTCCGCACGCGAGTCGTGTCCCCGAGAAACTCACGCGTGAGCCGGTCGTCCACGTTCACCGACCCTCTCCGGAGAATCGTCGTGACGATGAGCAAGCCGTACACCGTATTCGTCGCGATCCTTCTCGGAGGCGTGCCGCTCACCGGCCGTGCCGCCCCCCTCGACGCCGCGGCGCTCCTCGACGGCTCGCGCGTCGTGCCGGTGGAGGTCGCCCTGGCCGACGACGACTGGGAAGCGCTCCGCCGCGAGACCCGCGGGCCCGCCAGCCTCTTTGCCGCCAGCCCGCCGAAGAAGTTCACCTGGCACCGTGGGCAGGCCACCATCGACGGCGTCGCCATCGCCGATGTCGGCGTCCGCAAAAAGGGGTTTTTTGGCTCGATCGATTCTGCCAGGCCGTCGCTGATCATCGACTTCAACCGGTTCGTGCCGCAGGAACCGGTCGCTGGCCTCGGCCGACTGACGCTCAACAACAACAAACAGGACACGTCGTGCGTGAGCCAGTCGCTCGCCTACCGACTGTTCCGCGCGGCCGGGGTGCCCGCACCGCGGGTCGGCTTCGCGGCCGTCACCGTCAACGGCGAGCCCCTCGGCGTCTATGCGAACGTGGAGTCGATCAAGAAGCCGTTTCTCGCGCGGATGTTCGGCGCGGATGGCGGCGGGCTCTACGAGGGAACGGTCGCCGACCTTGTGCCCGGCTCGCTCGCGAAGCTCGAGGTCGAGACGCACGACCGGTTTCACCCGCGGCTTGAGGAACTCGCACGACTGCTGGCCGCGGACGGGCCGCTCGACCTCGACGCCGTGGGACGGCTCGTGGACATCGAGGCCTTCCTCTCCTTCCAGGCCGTGGAGGCCCTGATCGGCATGTGGGACGGCTACACGTCGAACCAGAACAACTTCTTCGTCCACGTGCCGGCCGACGACGGCCCGATCACCTTCATCCCATGGGGCGCCGACTCGGCGTTCACGGCCGTGCCGACGGTGCTGCCCGGCTTCGGTCGCGGGCCGCCGCCGGCGATCTACGCCCAGTCTGCACTCGCCAACCGACTGGCATTCGCCCCGGGCATGATCGACCGCTACCGCCGCCGTCTGGAAGGGCTCCTCGACACCGCCTGGCGGGAGAACGATCTGCTCGCCGAGGTCGATCGGCTGGAGCAGCTGCTCGTGCCGCACCTCGCCACGGCGCAGTCGGGCGCCGCGAAATCGCTCGACTCGGTCCGTGACTTCATCCGGCGCCGTCGCGGCGAGATCGAGACGATCCTCGCGGACTGGCCGCCAGAGCTTCCCGAGGCGTTTCGCCAGCCGATGACGACCAAGCACGTCGGCAGCGCGAGCGGTACGTTCACGACCGTGCAGCGGGCGGTGGCCGACGGAGATCCTGCGCCGAGCGAGATCGCGATCTCGCTGACGCTCGGCGACAAGCCCGTCGCCTTCGTACCGGCGGACGTGTCGGCCTACCCCCTGCCGATGCCTGGCCCCTGGGGCAGGCCGGCGTCGCCCGCCGATGCCCCGCTGGGCGTGACGGTCTCGGGAAGTCGCGACGACGGCACGCCACTGACTCTGACATTCATGCTCGACCGCCGCCTCGTCCGCGAGTCGGCCGGCGGCTTCGCGGCGGGCGGCATGCTCACGGAAGGACCGGGCTTCTTCGGCTCCGGACCGATGCGGATTGTTGGCGGCACCGTGTCGCTCGGCGACCGCGGCCTCGATCCAGGAACCCGTCTCTCGGGAACCTTCGCGTTTGGAATCGACGAGACGTCCGGAGGCTTTGGCAACCCGGCCCCAAAACGCCGCCCTGGCATCACGGCACGGGGCGTGGAACCACCGCCGCCGGAGCCGGATTGAGATCGACCCATACCTCGTCGCCGACGGCGATTCGCCTGAGCGGCTCCGGGTCGAACTCCACCGTCAAGCCGCCGCTTACGCGATCCCAGACCGCGCGGGTGATCGTGCCCACGCGGGTCGTCGTGTCTCCGTCGGTGCGGTAAACCCCGTCGCCGAGCGCGACGTTCGGCCGCACCTTGAGGCCGCCGTCGCGGCCCATGTGACCAGGCGTATCGCCGAGATAGGCCGCGTCGTGGCTCTCGATCACCTCGAAAAGAAATCTCGTGCCGTGTGGTGCGAGGGGAAGCCGCGACTGGGCGTCTTCAGCCCACGCGACGCCCACGACGCTCGGCGGACTGAAGATGAGGACGGCCGCGATGGCCACGGCGGCACGGAAACCTGTCATGCTCACGCCTCCTGGGATCGACATGAATCGGAAAGGCACCGTTCGGCCAACGACGGTGTCGGCGACGACGCAGGACGGTAGTGTATGGGATCATTCGCACCCCGGAGACACGTCATGACCGCAGACCAGCCGGAAGAGATGGCGAGTCTGGCCGCCAGGCTTGAATCGAAGGACGCCGACGACCGCGCCGCCGCCGCCGAGAAGCTCGCTCAGGCGGGTGAGGCCGCCGCGCCGGTGGCGATCCCGCTCGTGCGAGCCTGCGGCGACGCCGACGAGCGGGTGCGCGAGTGGGCCGTGGCGGCGCTGGAGGAGCTGGGCCCGCCGCCGGACGATGTGATCGCCACCCTGGCGACCCTGGCAACCGGAAGCGTGCCGCTCGCGGCGTATTGGGCGGTCACGCTCCTCGGGCGGGCTGGGCAGGCTGCGGCAGGCACGGCGGGCGTTCTGGCCGACTGCCTCTCATCGGGCGACGCCGCCGTGGCCCAGCGGGCCGCCTGGGCCCTCGGCAAACTCGGCCCCGCCGCCGCAGTTGCCCGCGAGCAGCTTCGCACCGCCGCCCAGTCGGCAGACCCGCGGCTGGCAGGCCTCGCCGTCGAGGCCTTGGCTGCGAGCGGCGGGGCGTGAGAAGCCGTGCCGCGGCCATGCCGCGCGGGGCATGAGGCCATGCCGGCGTGGCCGATAGGAAGGACGTGGCACCCGCACATCCCCTTCCGCCGGCAGGATCGCGTCTCTCGACGCCCGCATGTCGCGCGGTGCTCGTCGCGGCGGTGGCCCTCGTCGCCGTGACCGGCCGGGGCCAGCAGCCGGCCATGCCTGTTGCCAAGCCCTGGGATGCGGTGCTGATCTGCAGCTTCAACATCCAGGTCTTCGGCGAAGCGAAGATGGCCAAGCGCGAGGTCGTGGAAGTGCTCGCCCGCGTGGCGCGGAAGTTCGACATCGTCGCCATTCAGGAGGTGCGGGCGAAGTCGGACGAGGTGGTGCCGTCGTTCGTCAGGGCGGTCAATGCCGACGGCAGCCAGTATCACTACGTCATCGGTCCGCGGGAGGGCCGCACGGTGAGCAAGGAACAATACACGTTCGTCTACGACACGCGGCGGATCGAGGTCGATGCCTCGTCGCTCGGCGTGGTGCCGAATCCATCGAACGCGCTCCACCGGCCGCCGATGCACGTGCGCTTCCGGACGCGGATCCAGCCGGCGGAGATGGCATTCACCTTCTGGCTCGTCGACATCCACACCGATCCCGACGAGGTGCCGTCGGAACTCCAGGCGCTCTCCACGGTCTTCCAGCAGATGCAGGCGCTGCGGCCCGACGAGGACGACGTGATCGTGCTCGGCGACCTCAACGCCGGCCCGCCCGAGTTCACCGCCTTCAAGCGGATCCCGGGCATCGGCTGGGCGGTGTCGGGCACGACCACCAACACCAGGCGGTCGAAGACCTACGACAACCTGATCTTCTCGCAGCCGCAAACCAGCGAGTATCTCGGCACGTGGGGCGTGTTCGACCTGCAAAACGCCTTCGGCCTGCCGCTGGACAAGGCGCTCGAGGTGTCGGATCACAATCCGGTGTGGGCCGCCTTCTACCCGGCGGAGCACCGCGGCCAGTCGGCCGGCTTCATGGCCGCGCAGCCGACGACGGTGCGCTAGCGCCGCCCGGTTCCGCGATCACTCGGAAACTCGCTCGAGTTTGCACCGGTTCCATGGCAGCTCGATTGGTCGTTGCCACGTCGGTTTGCCGCGCCCAAAAAGCTCCCGCTACCATGAGCCGCATGGACTCCGCTCTACCCTCCTCGCCAACGGTCGACTTTCTGGGAATCGGCGCGCAAAAGGCGGGCACGACCTGGCTCTACCACCAGCTTTCACGTCATCCGCAGGTCGCCTTTCCCCGCGGCAAGGAGGTGCACTACTGGGACGCGGCCACCGCCCCCGATGCCGACGAGTGGGCCGCGATGCTCGAGCCCCCCTCCCGTCACTCGCGGAGCGGCCGGCCGATCAAGACCGGCGAGATCACGCCCGCCTATGCCACGCTGCCCGTCGAGAAGATCAAGGCGATCCATCGCCGCTGCCCCCGCATCCGACTGTTCGTCAGCTTCCGCAACCCGCTCGACCGTGCCTGGTCGGCGGCTCTGATGGGCCTTGCCCGCGCCCAGATGCTCGTCCCCGAGGCGAGCGACCAGTGGTTTCTCGACCACTTTCGTTCTGCCGCCTCGCGGGCCCGGGGCGACTACATTGGCTGCCTCGACCGCTGGTGGTCGGTGTTCCCCCGCGACCAGCTGCTCGTCCTCTTTCAGGACGACATCGCATCGCGGCCATCGGCGGTGCTCGACACGCTGGCCGCCCACCTGGGCATCGACGCCACGGAGTTCGCGGCCCTCCCGGAATCGACGATCGGCGAGGTGGTCGTGCCCGGTCTCGGCGACGGTGTCGTGTCGGCCGCACCGCCACCGCTGCGGCCTTCGCTCCTCAAGCCGCTTCTCGATCTCTACGGCCGCGACATCGCGAAGCTCGAACGGCTCACCAGCCGCGATCTATCGGCATGGCGGGAGCTGCGGCCCGCGACACGGCACACCGGACAACGCACGACGAGCGACGGCGGCGCCACGCGGGCTGCCGACGCCGAGGGCTGAGACACGGCCCGGCAGCCGTCACGCCTGCAGCGACATCAATCATGAACTCCACGCTCGTCCGCGCCATTCGACTCCGCTGCCCCCGGTGCGGCGAGGGGCGGCTGTTTCGCGGCCTGTTCCAGATGAACGAGTCGTGCTCCGCCTGCGGCGCGAGCTTCAAGCGGGAGCAGGGGTTTTATCTCGGCTCGATCTACATCAACTACGGCGCCACCGTGATCGGCACGGGCGGGCTCTACGCCCTGCTCGTGCTGGCTCTCGGCTGGTCGCACAAGGCCGCGCTCGCTGCCTGCCTCGTGGCGGCGGTCGTGTTTCCGATCTGGTTCTTCCGCTGGGCCCGCAGCCTGCTGCTCGCCCTCGACGGATCGGTCAACCAACACCAGGCCGCGGGCAGTGACGCCACCGGCGGGGCCAAGGCGCTCGCCGGCGATGACGCCCGAGCGGGCTGCGCGATGGGCATGGCCCTCGCGCTGATCCTGCTCTTCGGGCTGGGCATGGCGGTGGTCACGATCCTGTTCACGCTGGAAGCCGAAGGGGCCGAGGTGGTGCCCACCGTCGGCTCGATCGAGCGTCTCGATCCGCGGTTCGACGAGTTGGTGCCACCGGACGCCGTGATCGAAGTGCTTGCGATGGGATTCGAATGGTCGGAGGGGCCGGTCTGGATGCCCGCCTCCGGGGATCATGAGGCCTGCCTGCTCTTCTCCGACGTGCCGCGGAACCGGATCCACCGCTGGCGACCGGGCAAGGGCGTGGACGTGTTTCTCGAGCCGTCCGGCTTCAGCGGCCCCGGTGGACATGGCCGCGAGCCGGGATCCAACGGCCTGACCCTCGACCGCGAGGGCCGCCTCGTCATCTGCGAGCACGGCGATCGCCGGGTGTCGCGACTCGAACACACCGGCGGCCGCAGGACACTGGCCGATTCCTTTGCCGGCAAACGATTCAACAGCCCGAACGACGCGACCGTGCACTCGTCGGGCGCGATCTACTTCACCGACCCGCCCTATGGCCTGCCAAAGCAGTGGGATGATCCCCGCCGCGAGCTCGACTGCTGCGGTGTCTACCGGATCGGCCCCGGCGGCGACGTGCAGCTCCTCTGCCGGACGATGACGCGGCCCAATGGGATCGGCCTGGCGCCCGACGAGAAGACGCTCTACGTGGCGCAGTCCGATCCCCGCGAGCCGATCGTACGGGCCTTCGCCGTCCAGGATGACGGCACGCTCGACGAGGGGCGGACGTTCTTCGATGCCGCGCACCTGGCCAAGGAGCGTCGCGGACTCCCGGACGGCCTGAGGGTCGATGCCCGCGGGAATCTCTTTGCCACCGGCCCAGGTGGCGTGCTGGTGATCGCCCCTGACGGCGCGCACCTCGGCACGCTGCTGATGGGACGGGCGGCCGCCAACTGCGCGTTTGGTGACGGTGGAGCGACCCTCTTCATCACGGCCGACTCGCTGCTCTGCCGCGTGAAGCTCGCAGCGCCGTAAGACGGAACACGTCCGGCCGCCGGGTCAGACCATCCCGCGACTCTCGAGCAGCCCGATCACCGCATCGACGCACTTCGCCACCGGCCACTCGTGCGTCGGCAGCACGAGGTCGGGGTTCGCCGGGGCCTCATAGGCAGCCGACACGCCGGGGAAGTTGGCGATCTCCCCCTTGTCGGCCTGGGCGTAGTGGCCATCGGTGTCGCGCGCGCGGCAGACCTCGACCGGCGCCGAGAGATGCACCACGAGGAACCGGTCCGCGCCGATCCGTTCGGCCGCCTTGCGACGGACGTCGTCGTCGGGAGCGACGAAGGCCGCTAGGCAGATCACGCCGGCATCGTTGAACAGGTGAGCCACCTCGACCGAGCGGCGGAGATTCTCGCTCCGCTCGCGGGCTGAGAAGCCGAGGTCCTTGCTGATGCCGTGCCGCATCGCGGTGCCGTCGAGCACCACGACCGCACGGCCGGAATCGAAGAGCCGCCGTTCGACCGCCCGCGCGATCGTCGTCTTGCCTGCGCCGGTGAGCCCCGTGAGCAGCACGGTGGCCGGCTTCTGCCCGAAGCGGGCCTCGCGTTCCGCTGCCGTCACCTCGCTCGCCCGGTCGGCCGCCGTCTCGGCGCCACCCCACTCCACGTCGCCCTGCTCGTCCGCCTCGCGGTCGAGGATCATGCCGGCGGCTACCGTGGCGTTGGTCAGCCGGTCGATCATGATGAACGATCCGGTCGAGCGGTTCTTGCGGTAGGCGTCGTAGGCGATCGGGCTCGTGAGCGTGACCCCGCAGCGACCGATCTCGTTGAGCGCCAGCGTGGGCGCGGGCTGCCGGTGGAGCGAGTTGATGTCCACGCGATAGCGGAGGCTCGTCACCACCCCGGGCACGAGCTTGCTCGTCTGCTTGAAGAGATACTGCTTCCCCGGAACCAGCGCCTCCTCGCTCATCCAGACGACCATCGCCTCGAACTTGTGATCCACCTTCGGCACGTTGCCCGGCCGAACGAGCATGTCGCCGCGGCTGGAGTCGATCTCATCCTCGAGGGTGAGCGTGACCGACTGTGGCGCGAAGGCCTCGTCGAGTTCGCCATCGAACGTCACGATGCTCTTTACGCGGCTCTTCTTTCGCGACGGCAGCGAGACGATCTCGTCGCCCGTACGAACGATCCCCGAGGCGATCGTGCCAGCAAACCCGCGGAAGTCGAGGTTCGGCCGCAGCACCAACTGCACCGGGAAGCGGAGATCCTCGAGGTTGCGGTCGGAGCCGATGTAGACCGTCTCCAGGAGCGGCATGAGCGGCGAGCCTGTGTACCACGGCATGTTGGGGCTCGGGGCCACGACGTTGTCACCCTTGAGCGCCGAGATAGGCATGAAGTGGACGTCGGGCAGTTCCAGCCGGCTGGCGAAGTCGATGTAGTCGCCCTTGATCTTCTCGAACACCGCCTGGTCGTAGCCGACGATGTCCATCTTGTTGATGGCCACCACGATGTGCTTGATGCCCAGCAGCGACACGATGAACGAATGCCGCTTGGTCTGGGTGAGCACGCCGTGCCGGGCATCGACGAGGATGATCGCGAGGTCGGCCGTCGAGGCCCCCGTGGCCATGTTCCGCGTGTACTGCTCGTGGCCGGGGGTGTCGGCGATGATGAACTTCCGCTTGTCGGTCGAGAAGTAGCGGTAGGCGACGTCGATCGTGATCCCCTGCTGCCGCTCGTCCTCCAGGCCGTCGGTGAACAGGGCGAGATCGACCTCCTCGCCGGTCGTGCCGTATCGCGACGTGTCTTTCTTGATTGCCGCGAGCTGGTCCTCGTAGATCATCTTCGACTCATAGAAGAGCCGGCCGATGAGCGTGCTCTTGCCGTCGTCAACGCTCCCGCACGTGATGAAGCGGAGGAGTTCCTTCCGCTCGTGCTGCGCGAGGTATTCGTCGATGTTCGTGGCGATCAGGGATGATTGGTGTGACATGCTTTTTTCAGGCCTCTTTCGTGTGGGCTCGGGGCTGCCCGTGCCGTCTCGCCGGACACTCGCTGCGGGCATCCTGCCCTCCGCTCGCTCGGAGGAAACCTCGCTTCGCCATCGTGGCTCCGCTCGGTTTCCTACGCCGCTCGATCGGCACGGGCAGCCCCTCGCGGCGTTCTTGGTGGGCGGGGAGGATCATCGTGGGCTCGACCTTCACTTCAACGCCATCGGCACCTCAGCCGCAAGCAGCGTTCAGCGGCCGCGGGCTCTGCCGCGGTCCGCTGCAACGCGGGCGCAGCTCAGAAATACCCTTCCTTCTTTTTCTTCTCCATCGATCCCGCCTCGTCAGAGTCGATCAGGCGGCCCTGCCGCTCGGAGAACGTGGTGAGCAGCATCTCCTGGATGATCTCGGGGAGCGTGGTGGCGTTCGAGTCGACCGCACCGGAGAGCGGATAGCAGCCGAGGGTGCGAAACCGCACGCGGCGCATCTCGGGCTTCTCGCCCGGCTTCAGCGGGAGGCGATCGTCGTCCACCATGATCATCACGCCGTCCCGCCAGACGATCGGCCGCTCGGCAGCGAAGTAGAGCGGCACGATCGGGATGTTTTCGAGGTGGATGTACTGCCAGACGTCGAGTTCGGTCCAGTTGGAGAGCGGAAACACGCGGATGCTCTCTCCCTTCCGGACCTTCGTGTTGTAGAGGTTCCAGAGCTCGGGACGCTGGTTCTTGGGATCCCAGCG
>JBBAVQ010000050.1:0-13160 GCA_040397625.1 Pirellulales bacterium
ATGGGCAGTCCCGAGCCTGCGGTGAGCGACTCGAGGCCGTGGGCTGGTAGCGCAGCAGTTAGGCGAGCCGCAGGGCGTCGAGCGATGCGCGGTCGCCGTGCCAGGCGTCGCGGTCCACGTTGCCCCGCACGCCGGGCACCGAGCCCTTCGACGTGTACTGCCAGAACGACCACCGCTCCCACGCTTTCGGCACGTACTTCGTCGGATCGTCAACGTAGGCCGCCAACCAGAGCGGACAGTCGAGCGCGGCGCCGTTGCCAGCCTCGTCCCGCCAGAAGTAGAGGCCCGTGTAGATGATGGGCGGGGCTCCCATGCGTTCGCGGAGCCTCGCCACGAATGCCTCCGTCCAGTCGCGGATTTCCGGGGGCTTCAGGCCGTCATCCTCCTCGAGGTCGAGCACGATCGGCAGGTCGCCCGTCACCGGCCGCACCGTGTCGAAGACGAAGTCGGCCTGGCCGGCGGCGTCGCTACCCGGGCGGCCGAAGTGGTAGGCGCCGCGGATCAGGCCCGCCCCGGCGATCGCCGGCCAGTTGGCGGCAAACTTCGCATCGATGTGCGACAGCCCCTCGGTCGCCTTGCAGAAGCAAAACTCGATTCCCGCCGCCGCGACCTTGCCAAAGTCAACGTCGCGCTGCCAGCGGGAGACGTCGATCCCCTGAATCGGGAAAGCCCCGCCTCTGGCCGACGGTTCGTCTGCCGCTGCCAGGCCGGCCATCGATGCGAGCCCCGATGCGAGCAGTGTCCGCCGCGACAGTTCCATCCAAGCCTCTGGGTCAGGCCATCGGCAGCCGGGCCGCCGATGCGGCCGCCCGGAGTTCCTTGGGCAGCGGGAAGTAGACATCTTCCTGGCGGATCGACCGCTCCTCGATCTCGGCGTGAAAGCGGTCTCGCAGCCAGGTCAGGCAGTCTTGCACGACGGCCTCGGGGGCGCTGGCGCCGGCGGTGATCACCACCGTCTCCCCGCCGCGGAACCAGGCGGGGTCGATCTCCCCGGCGCCGTCGATGAGATAGGCCGGGATGCCCCGCTCACGGGCGAGTTCGGCGAGCCGCTGGCTGTTGGAGCTGTTCTGGCTGCCGAGCACGATCACGAGGTCGGCGTCTTCCGAGAGCAGGCGGACGGCCTCCTGGCGGTTCTGCGTGGCGTAGCAGATGTCGTCCTTCGGGGGCCCGACAATCTGCGGAAACCGCTCCTTGAGCCGGGTGATGATCCGCGACGCGTCGTCCACGGAGAGCGTGGTCTGCGTGAGGTAGGCCAGCTTGTCGTCAGGGCCGAAGGGGAGCCCGTTCACATCTTCGGGTGACTCGACCAGCGTGAAGGCCGTTGGCGCCTGGCCGATCGTGCCGATCACCTCATCGTGCCCTTCGTGGCCGATGAGCACGATCCGGTAGCCCTGCGAGGCATACTTGATCGCCTCAAGGTGGACCTTGGTGACGAGCGGGCAGGTCGCGTCGATCGCCCGCAGGCGTCGATCGGCGGCCACGCGGCGGATCTCCGGCGCCACGCCGTGGGCGGAGAAGAGGAGGACCGCGCCCTCGGGAACCTCTTCCACCGCGTCGACGAAGACCACGCCCTCGCGGACGAAGCGGTCCACCACGTGGCGGTTGTGGACGATTTCGTGAAACACGTAGATCGGCGTGCCGTGCAGGCGGATCGCCGTCTCCAGCGTCTCGATGGCCATGTTGACGCCGGCACAGAAGCCACGGGGGCTGGCGAGGAGGATCTTCATCGGCGTTTAACGCTCGGCGCGGGGGGCTGCCGCCATAGGGTACAACGGTTTGGGCCGCGAACGCATCGTAGTGGAGGCGGCGAAACGCGGCCAGACAGGCCGGCTGCCGGGGCTCCCGGCGGCGGCCCGAGGGACCATGTGCATGCAGGTCGGGACACCACACGCGGGGAGATCGCAGCCTGGCCAGGCGGCCGCCCGCGACCCCGTGGCGTGGCGGCTGGCCGACCTGCCGGCAGGCGGCGACCTCGCCGCCGCCGAGGCCTTCTGCCGGGCCGTCGCCCAACGCCACTACGAGAACTTCACCGTCGCCACCCGGCTCGTGCCGCCGCGGCTTCGCCAGCATCTTGCCAATGTCTACGCCTTCGCCCGCTGGGCCGACGATCTCAGCGACGAATCGGCATCGCCGGCGGAGGCCTCCGCCGCGCTCGCGGCCTGGCGGGAGGAACTCGACGCCTGCATTGCCGGCCGGCCGCGGCACCCGGTGCTCGTCGCGCTGGCCGAGACGATCCGCCGCACTGGCCTCGATCGCAAGCCCTTTGCCGATCTGATCGACGCCTTCGAGCAGGATCAGCGACAGACGCGATACGCGACCCGCGACGACCTCGTCGGCTACTGCCGCCGCTCGGCCGATCCGGTTGGCAGGATCGTGTTGGCGCTGGAGGGCTGTCGGGATCCGCGACTGGTGGCGATGTCCGACTCGATCTGCACCGGGCTGCAGCTCGTGAACTTCTGGCAGGACGTTCGCCGAGACCGGCTTGCGGGCCGCGTCTATCTGCCGCTCGACGACATGGCGCGGCACGGCGTGGACGAGGCGATGCTCGACGAGCCGGTTGCCTCCCCTGCCCTGCGGCTGCTGCTGGCCGACGAGGTCGAGTGGGCCCGCCGCTGCTTCGCCGCGGGGGCGCCGTTGACCGCTGCCGCGCCTGCCGTGCTCCGGCCGGCGATCGAGATGTTCGTCGGCGGTGGCCGGGCCGTTGCCGACGCGATCGAGCGAGCGGGGTTCGATACGCTCTCCCGGCGGCCCACGGTGGGCCGGTGGGCGAAGCTCCGGCTTGCCGCCCTCGCGTGGTGGCGATCCCGCGTGGCCGGCGGAGACCGCGCATGACGACCCTCGCGGCCGACCATCGGGAGTGCGCGGCGATCCTGCGGCGATCGGGCTCGAGCTTCGCGATGCCGATCTCTCTGTTGCCCGAGGCGAAGCGCCGCGGCACGACAGCGCTCTACGCCTTCTGTCGCGTGGCCGACGACATCGTGGACGACGCGGCCGATCGCGGCGCCGCTGCCGCTGGGCTGGCCGCCTTTTCCGCCGCCACCGACGAGGCCCTCGCGGGCGGCCCGGTCGGTGATCCCGTGCTCCGCGCCGTCGCCGACACCGTCCGTCGCTACGCGGTGCCCGCGCAGTGCCTGCGGGACATCCTCGCGGGCGTGCGGATGGACCTCGACCGCAGCCGCTACGAGACCCCCGCCGAACTCGAGCTCTACTGCAGTCGGGTGGCGAGCGCCGTGGGGATCGCCGCCACCCACGTCTGGCGATTCCCTGACCCCGCGGCGATCGACGTCGCCCACGACTGCGGCGTCGCCTTTCAACTCACCAACATACTGCGCGACATCCCCGAAGATCTCGGTCGTGGCCGGCTCTATCTGCCGGAGGAAGATTTTGTGGCGTGTGGCTGCTCCGCCGACGACCTGATGGCGGGTCGGATCGGCCCGCCGTTCAACCGGCTCGCCGCGGTGGAGACACAGCGGGCGGCGGAGAGGTTTCGACGGGCAGCGGCCCTCGACGGCATGCTATCGACCGACGGCCGAGGGGTGTTTCGCGCGATGTTTGGCGTCTATCGGTCGCTGCTGGCGGCGGTGAGGCGGCAGGGAGCCGGCATCTTCACGGCGAAGGTGAGGGCCTCCAGGCCGCGGCTCATGGCGGCGGCGCTGACCACGCTCGCCTGCGGAACGAGGGTGTGGCGATGACCGCGGAATGCATCGAACTGCCGCACGTGGTCGTCGTCGGCGGCGGGCTCGCCGGGCTCGCGGCGGCGGCGGCGCTCGCGGAGAGCCGCTGTCGCGTGACGGTGCTCGAGGCGCGGCGGCGGTGCGGCGGCCGCGCGGCGTCGTTCGAGGATCCCGTGAGCGGCGGGCTCGTCGACGCCTGCCAACACGTGGCCATGGGCTGCTGCACCAACTTCCTCGACCTCTGTCGCCGGGCCGGCCTCGGCGACGCCCTTCGTCTCGACCGGACGCTCTGGTTCATCGGTCCCGAGGGTGACCGCAGCCGCTGCACGCCGTCACGGTATGTGCCGGCCCCGCTCCACCTCGCACCGCTGCTTTTCGGCATGCGGCATTTCTCGATCGCCGAGAAGGTCGCCCTCGGGCGGGGCATGCTGCGGCTCGCCCGGCATCGCCCCGCCGACGGGGTCGATGCGGCGACGGCGCTGGAGTGGCTGCGGATGATCGGGCAGCCTGAGAGAGTGATCCGCCTCTTCTGGCAGCCCGTGATCGAAAGCGCGCTTGGCGAATCGATCGACCTCGTGAGCGTGGCGGCCGCCCGCAAGGTGGCGGTCGATGGCTTTCTCGCCCACCGCGACGCGGCCGACCTGATCGTGCCCACGGAGCCGCTGGGCCGGCTCTTTGGCGAGCGGCTGGTCCGCTGGCTGGAGGCGGCAGGGGTGGTGGTTTCCGGCGGGGCATTTGTCACGGAGATCGAGCGAGCCGCCGATGGACGCGTGGCAGCCGTTTGCTGCGGTGAGGAGTCGATCGCGTGCGACGCCGTCGTGCTGGCGGTGCCTTGGAAGGCCGCGGCGCGACTCGTACCCGACATCGTGCCCGCCGGCGACGAGCGGCTGGCGGGATCACCGATCACGGCGGTGCACCTCTGGTTCGACCGCGACGTGATCGATCTTCCCCACGCGGTGCTGGTGGGCCGCGTGTCGCAGTGGGTGTTTCGCGGCGAGCCGGGAGCCGGCACCCACGGTCATTGCCAGGTGGTGATCAGCGCGTCTCGCGGGCTGATGCAGGGCGACCGGCAGAAGCTCGTGGATCAGGTGGTCGCGGAACTGCGGGAGGTGTTTCCGGCCGCCCGTGATGCCACGCTCCGGGACGCGAAGGTCGTGACCGATCCCACGGCTGTGCTCTCGGTGCGGCCCGGCGTCGATGCCCAGCGGCCTGCCGCCACCACCAGCGTGCCCAATCTCTTCCTGGCGGGCGATTGGACAGCCACCGGATGGCCATCGACGATGGAGGGCGCGATCCGCAGCGGCCGCATTGCCGCGGCGGCTGTCGGTCGGCATCGTGGGATCGCCGTGCCAGCCGTCGTGCCCGACCTCCCGAAAAATCCGCTCGTGCGACTGATCACGGCGGGTTGATGCTAGTTGATACGGTTCGCACGTATGCGCGTCGAGTAGCACAGGTTTCCAACCTGTGCCGGAAATGCCGCAGGTTGAAAACCTGCGCTACGAGAGGCACGCAGGTTGAAAACCTGCGCTACGAGAGGCACCGAGCCAGGTCAGACGCGGATCGCGTCCACGACTGCGGCGGCGAGCGTGCGGGAATCCACGACCGACCGTTCCCACAGCCGCCAGAGATCGACGGCGGCGGAGGGCCGCCGGCCGACCGCACCCACCACGGCGCCGAGGCGGCGCAGCGACGACTGCGGAGCTGCCAGCGTTGCTACCTCGCCGGGCAGCGCCTCGTGGGCATCGTCGGAGATCACGCGGACTGCCGCGCAGGGCAGCCCGACCTCGGCCGCCACCTCGGCCACCCCGAAGGTCTCCATGTCAACGAGCTGGCCACCGGTTCGCGCCGCGAGGCGTCGCTTCATCTCGACGGTGGCGGCCACGGCATCCACCGTCACGATCGTCAGCGGCCGAGGTGCCGTGGGGCCCGCCGGTGTGGCGAGGGTGATCCGCCGAGTCGCATCGTCCATCACGGCCATCGCAGGCCGCACCGCGTCGCCCCGCCGGAGTGCGGGATCGAGGCCTCCGGCGAAGCCGGCCGTGACGACCAGCCGCGGATGATGGCCGTCGATGAGCTGGCGGGCGGCTGTGGCGGCCGCAGCGCGGCCCACGCCGGAGACGCACCAGGCAATCCGTCGGCCGGCGACGGTGCCGGTGGAAAATGCGAACTGTGCCCCGCGGGTCTCGCAACGATCTTCGGCCTGTCGCTCGAAGGCATCCGCCTCCACCGACAGGGCAAAGACGATGCCGACGTCGACAGCGGACGACGGCGGGCGAGCAACATCACTGACGGGCGGAGGAGGCATGGAGACGGAGTCCTCGCCCCGCTCACCACCACGACGCGCAGCGATGGAGGAAGGCGACTGGATTCCACCAGCATAGCCGCGGCTCGTCGTGGCCGGCGCAGTCGCAGGGTTCGGCGGGCACCATCTTCACCTCGTACTTCGGCACCCGC
The DNA here is from genome assembly GCA_040397625.1 of Pirellulales bacterium. GTDB lineage: Bacteria > Planctomycetota > Planctomycetia > Pirellulales > UBA1268 > QWPN01. Next base: position 6,129 of record JBBAVQ010000050.1, read on the forward strand.
TCGATCTTCTCCGGGCCGTCGGTCTTGAAGAACTTCTTCTTCACGATCACATCGCCGCAGGGCGGATGGCAGCGACACTCGGGTGGCGGCGCGTGCCACGGGTTGCGATCACGGACGCAGGCGTATTCGCACTTCATCGAGTAGACGGGCTTTGACGACTTCTTCTCATCCCAGGTGCCACTGCAGGACGGGATGCACTCCCGGCAGCCGCCGGTGCATCCCGTGCAGCCGGCGCGGGCGCGGCTCGTCGCCACGGCCGCCCCGGCGAGCGTGGCGAGCAGGGCGATGGCACGTATGTGGTTCGTGGTGCGTCGCATGAGAACGTCTCCGTGCGGTCGAGGGTCAGAAGTCGAACGCGAGCCGGGTGCCGAAGCCGTGGATGCAGCCGCTGCCGTCGTAGCTGGGCGATGGAACAATGCTCCCATCTTTTTGCTTCTTGAACGGCGTGCTCGAGAAGTCGCGATAGGTGAAGTCGTAGTTGAAGTAGACGCGGGCGTTGGGGTTGAGCAGCCAGTTGAGGCCGAGCGTGCAGCCGTTGAGCACGCCACCGTTCACCTCGCCGTCGCTGAGGCAGAGGTAGTTGTAGCGCACGCCCACCTGCCAGGCACCTTCGCTCACGCTCAGCCTCCGCCCCGAGCCACCGCCGCGAACGGCGTAGAAGTTGTTGTGCGGAACAGGGCGGTCGAAGCGGTATTCGATCTTGGAGTAGGTGCGGCTTTCGCCGGTGAGGAAATAGAGCACTTCCGCATAGCCGCTCTGAAAGTAGACCGTGCCCACTTTGGTGCCCGGGGCAGGCTGGTAGCCGTTGGTCACCAGCGGACCGGCGCTGGTGGTGCTGGCGTTGTAGAGCCAGGAGCCGAAGTACTCCGATTGGAACGACCACGGCCCGTTGTTGCCGACGAACTCCAGCCCGATCATGTTCTGCCACGAGCCCTGGAGCAGGCCGGCGTCGGCGTAGATCGAGTTGAGCGGGCCGGGCGGGCCGTTGCGAATCGAGCCGCGGCTTCGGAACCGCACCGCGTTGATCGGGTCGCCGGTGGGCAGGCCCGTTTCGTTGTCGAACGACGTGTACTGCCGCCGCGGCTCCATCGTCCGGCCGGAGATGGCGAGGTGGAGCAGTTTGCGGCCTTCGTCCTCGAACACCGGAAGAAAAATCAGCCGGCCGACCGTCATGCTGCCGCCGCTGGAGTTGTTGAAGCCGAACGGATTGGTGGTGTTCTTGAACTCGCCGATCTGCCAGGCGATGTCACCCTCCTCGTTGCTGTTGAGGATCTGAATGCCGGGTAGAAAGCCGTTATTGAAGGGGCCCTCGAAGGCGTCTTGGCTGAACGACCGCTCCATGAAGTTGAGCCAGCGGCTGCTCGTGAGATGCTCGTAGCCGAAGGGGTCTTTTTGGTTGCCGACGCGGACCGTGCCCAGAATGGGGATCTCGCGGAGTTGAAGCCAGAGGTCGGTGACGGCGGTCAGCGGGCCGGCGTCGCGCTCCGTGGGATAGGTCTCGTTGTTGACGTTGATTTGATTGACGAAGTCGTATTCCGCCGCCCAATCGTAGAACTCGTACATTCGCCCCTCCATGCGGAACCGGGCGCGGCGGAAGGCGACGGTGTCGGCGAGTGCCGGATCGAGGCCACCCTTGTTCGGCGCCTGATTGCCGGGGCCGGGCCCGGCCGTGAAGGCGACGGCATCGACCTGCGTGCGACCGCCGATCTTGATTCTGAAGTCCTTCTGCTTCGACTCGGCGTGATAACCCGACGCCCACTTCGAGGCGAGGTTCGTATCGCTGCCGATCTCGTAGGGCTCGGGCGGCTTCTTGTCGTCTTTGTTCGCGTCCTTGTCCGTCTTCGGATCCTTCGTGTCGGACTCCGCGGCAGGGGCGGGGAGCGATTCGGCCGCCTTGTCGGTTTCCAGTTCCTGGATCCGCCGCTCGAGTGCGGTCATCCGCTGGCGGTCAGCCTCGACCGCCTCGGAGACGTCGGCAAACGAGCCGAACTCTGCCGCCACGCTCGGGATGGCGAGCCGAGTGGCGTCGCCTGTGTCAGCGACGACGAAAACCGGCTCCACCGACCATCCGGTGGTCGGCCTTACGGTCGCGGCAACAACGGCCAGCACAAGCGTGAGCCGTCGCAGGCGGGAGCCATTCATGGGGCCGGCCAGTTTGCCTAGGCGTGCGAAGCTGCGGATCCGTTCGTCCTTGCGCGACCGGAACGATCCTCGCGATCGGAACCATCCTCTTGATCGGCACGATCCACGGACTGCGTGAAGGTTGCCGCGCCGCAGGCGGTTAGCCCGCGGCGGCCTGGGCTGTCTGAGGGGGCTGGAGGGCGGAGTCCAGCTGCTCGGGGGGCGTGCTGGAAGGGTGGAGCGGATGGACGGCGGGAAGGCGAACCGTGATCGTGGTTCCCTGGCCGACCCGACTGGTGATCCCGATCGTGCCCCCGCACGATTCTGCGATCGATCGGCAGATCGACAGCCCCAGGCCACCGCTCCTGATTCCGGAACCGTGGGTCCGCGCAGGATCAGCCTTGAAGAATCGATCGAAGACATGGTCCAGATCGCGGGGAGCGATTCCCACGCCGGTGTCGGTCACCGTGAGGAGTGCCGTTTCGCCAGCGGCGATGGCCCGCACCTCGACCGTGCCGCCCGCGGGCGTGAACCGGATGGCATTGTCGAGCAGATTGCTCAGCATGCGTCGCAGGTCGACCGGGTTGGCGCATGCATCGGCGGGGCCGTCGGCCCACACGGTGAGCGAGATCCCCCGCTCCTCGGCCACCCCGGTGAACATCGCCACCGCCTGTCGGGCGACCGTCGCGAGATCGACGGCGACGTGATGCCGGGACTCGACGGGCCGGCCCGACTCCGCCAGCAGGAGCATGTCGTTTGCGACCTTCGAGAGATGCCGGGCCGCCTCCAGCATGTCGGAGAGCGTCTCCTGCTGGTCCGGCGGCAGGTCGTCGCGGGCCAGCGCCACCTCCATCGAACTCTGCAGGGCGGCGAGCGGGCCGCGGAGTTCGTGGGCGGCGTCGGCGACGAACTGCTCCTGCTTGTCGACGTGTTGGGCCACGGAGTCGAGCAGGCCGTTGATCGTGCGGGCGAGCAGGTCGAGCTCGTCGCTTGTGCCGCGGACCGGCAGGCGATCGCCCAAGCGGCTTGGGCTGAGCCGCTCGGCGGTACGGAGCATCGCCCCCATCGGTTGTGTGGCCCGGCCGGCGAGCCAGTAGGCGGCGAACGGGGTGATCAGCGAAAGCCCGAGGCCCATCCCCGTCAGCAGGCGAATCAGGCCGGCGAGACTGTCATCGAGCCCCGTCGTGTAGGTGCCCACCCGCACGAGATACGACGGTCCGGCGTCGCGATCAATGCGATTGCGGACGTAGCGGTAGTGGCCAACCTGGCGGACCACTTCCACCTGTTCGACGTCCTTCGGAGGGTAGTTCACGACATCCGCGGGGCAGTGGTCGCTTTTCCAGACGGTCGCGCCGTCGGCGGTGAGGAGATGGAGAAACCAGCCCCGCTCCTCGTGGCTGGCGGCTTTGCGGCGGAGTTCCGCCACGAGCGGTGCCGCATCTCCGCTGAGTTCCTGCACGGCCAGAGCGATCTCGCGGGAGGCGGCACGGAGTTCCGCATCGCAGTCGGCGTAGAGTGCCGAGCGGGCGGAGAACCGCACGATGAGCAGCGTGACCGTCGTGAGCAGGATCACGACGGCCGTGTTCCAGAGCGTCAGCCTGGTGCGGAGCGACGTGGCGCGAATCCACTCAATCAGTGGCGAGTGCATAGCCGCGGCCCCGGATCGTTTGGATCATCGACGCGTCGCGGCCCTTGTCGACCTTGCCGCGGAGCCGGTTGATGTGGACCTCGATCACGTTGGTGGGGCCATCCCAGTCGAAGCCCCAGACGTGCTCGCAGAGCATCGTGCGGGTCACGACCTGCCCCTGGAAACGCATCAGCAGCTCGAGGATGTTGAACTCCGTCGGCGTGAGGTCGATCGGCCGCTCGTCGAGCGTCGCCCGGCGGTTGGCGAGGCTGAGGCTGAGGCCGCCCGCGGCGAGCGTCATCGCCGGCTTGTCTCCAGCCCGGCGGTGGACGGCGGCAATCCGGGCCAGCAGCTCGTCCATCGCGAACGGCTTCACGAGATAGTCGTCGGCCCCCGCTTCGAAGGCCTCGAGTTTCTCGTTCACCAGGCCTCGCGCCGTAAGCACGATCACGGGCGTACGAACCCCGCCCGCCCGCGCTGCCCTGAGCACCGTCAGCCCGTCGGCGCCCGGCAGCATGAGGTCGAGGATCACGAGGTCGCTGGCGATCATCGATTCCTTGGTGGCCGCGGAGCCGTCGGGAATCCACCGACACTGGTGGCCCGCGGCCGAGACGGCCGAACTGACGGCCTTCGCGATGATCGGGTCGTCCTCGACGATGGCGACTTGCATCGATTCCTCCACGGGCGGCGCTCCGCCGCCCATGTCTCAAGAATACCGTCTCGTGGCCGGTCGGGCGCTACTCCCACTCGATGGTGGCGGGCGGCTTCGAGGAAATGTCGTAGACCACGCGATTCACGCCCCGGACTTCGTTGATCACGCGAGTCGAGATCCGGGCGAGCACGTCGTAGGGCAGGTGGCTCCAGTCGGCCGTCATGAAGTCTTCCGTTTCGACCGCCCGGACGGCGAGGGTGTCGTCGTAGGTGCGGGCGTCGCCCATCACGCCGACACTCTGGACGGGCAGCAGCACGGCAAAGGCCTGCGACACCTTCCGCATCAGCCCCGCCCGCTCGAGTTCCTCGAGCACGATGGCGTCGGCGTCGCGGAGCGTGTCGAGCCTGGGCTTTGTGACTTCGCCGAGGCAGCGGACGGCGAGGCCGGGCCCGGGGAACGGATGCCGCCAGACGATCCGCTCGGGCAGGCCGAGCTGCAGCCCCAGCTGCCGGACCTCGTCCTTGAAGAGGTCGCGGAGGGGTTCGATCAGCTCGAACTGGAGGTCGTCGGGCAGGCCGCCGACGTTGTGGTGGAGCTTGATGGTCGCCGCCGGGCCGTCGGCCGCCGCGCCGCTCTCGATGACGTCGGGATAGAGCGTGCCCTGGGCGAGGAACCGGGCATCCTTCACCTTGGCCGCCTCCGCCGCGAAGCAATCGACGAATGCCTTGCCGATCCGCCGCCGCTTTTCCTGCGGGTCGGTGACGCCCGCGAGCACGCCCAGGAAAAGGTCCTCGGCCGCCACGACGTGGAGGTCGGTCTTGAAGTGCCCGGTGAACTCGTCGATCACCGCCGCGGCCTCGCCCTTTCGCAGCAGGCCGTTGTCGACGAGGATGCAGGAGAGCTGGTCGCCGATCGCCCGACTGAGCAGGGCCGCCACGACCGCTGAATCGACGCCCCCCGACAGCCCGCAGATCACGCGGTCGCCGCCGACGCGGTGGCGGATGTCGGCGATCATCGACTCCGCGAAGTCGTCGAGCCGCCACGTGCCGCGACAGCCGCAGGCCCCGGTGAGAAAGTTGGCGAGGATCATCCCGCCCGCCGGCGTGTGGGTCACCTCGGGGTGGAACTGCAGCCCGAAGACGGGGAGCGATTTGTGGCGGACCGCCGCGAACGGGCAGGTGGCGGTGTGGGCCAACGGCACGAACTCGGCGGCGATGCCATCGACCTGGTCGCCATGGCTCATCCAGACCTCGGTGCGGCCGGGCACGCCCGCGAACAGCGAGTCGGCCTCCACGACCTCGCACACCGACCGCCCGTACTCCCGCGCCGCAGCCCGGCCGACGCGGCCGCCGAGGGCGTCGCAGGCGAGCTGCATGCCGTAGCAGATGCCGAGCACCGGGATGCCGAGCCGGAAGATCGCCGGATCACACCGCGGCGCTCCCGTCTCGTACACGCTCGCCGGGCCGCCCGAGAGGATGATGCCCCGCGGGGCCAGTTCGCGGATTCGCGCTGCGGTGATGTCGTGGCGGACGATCTCGCAGTAGACGTGCTGCTCGCGAACGCGGCGGGCGATCAGCTGGGCATACTGCGAGCCGAAGTCGAGCACCAGCACCCGCTCGGCCTGCTGGCCGGTGGCGGGCTGCTCGAGGCGGGCGGTGGAAGACGCGGTGGGTGTCATGGCGGGGCGGGTCGGGAAAAGCCGCCGAGTATAGGGCCGTTGCCCCGCCGCCGCGACGCACCGCCGCCGGGCCCGGCCACGGCGTGTTTGGGGCACCGTCGACCCTGCTATAGTGCCGCCCATGCATATCCTGTTGACCAACGACGACGGCATCTTCGCGCCGGGCATCGCGGCCATGGAACGCGGCCTTCGCGGCCTCGGCGAGGTGAGCGTGGTGGCGCCTTCGACCGAGCAGAGCGGCGTGGGCCACGCCATCACGTTTCTGACGCCGCTGACGGCCAAGGAGGTGTTCGACGGCGACCGACGCCGCGGCTGGGCCGTCGACGGCAGTCCGGCCGACGCCGTCAAACTCGGGATCTCCGAGTTCTGTCCCCGTCGCCCCGACCTCGTCGTCAGCGGGATCAACAGCGGTCTCAACGCCGGCATCAATGTGCTCTATTCTGGCACCGTCGCCGCGGCGATCGAGGGGGCGTTCTTCGGGATCACGAGCATTGCCGTCTCGCTCGAATGGGATGACCACGCCAACTTCGCCCGGGCCGCCGAGATCGCGATCGACGTCATCCGCGGCCTGCTCGACCGCCGGCCTCCGGCCGGCAGCCTGTTCAACGTCAACATCCCCACGCGGGCGCTCACCGGCGCGCCAGAACTCCGCGTCGTGCCGATGAGCATCGCCCGCTACGGCGAGGCCTTCGAGCGCCGCGTCGATCCTCGCGGCCGGTCGTACTTCTGGGCCACGAACGAGCCACCGCCGCCGCCGTCGCCGCTGGAGTCGGATGTGACAGCGCTGGCTGCGGGCAAGGTGACCCTCACGCCGCTCGACTACGACCTCACGCACCGCGGCGGGATCGACGAACTCGCCGCGGGTGAGTGGCGGATCGGCTGATCGCCACCCCTCAGGTAGCCCTTCGCTGCCGACCTCAGGAAGCCCAATCGCGTAAGCGATGGGGGCACGCC
>JBBAVQ010000051.1:0-4700 GCA_040397625.1 Pirellulales bacterium
CTGCCTCCGCCGGCTCGCGCGGCTGAGCTCGCCGGTGGCGCTCGCCATCTCGTGCCTCGCCGTCGCCGCCCCCGTCTACGAGGTGCTCGGCGACGTGTCGCTCGCCATGTATCCAGCCTGCATGCTCCTCTTCTGGTGCGGCTGGCTCCTCATCGCCTGGTCGCTCGACCTCCGAGGCCCCGCCGCCATCGCCTGCCGCGTGGCCGCGGCCGCCCTGCTCTTCCTCTCGTTCAACGTCAACTCGCTGCTGGTGATGCACTACGCTGTCGCGGCCACGTTCGCGCTGCTGCGGTGGCGCGACGTGCCCTGGAGCGAGCTGCGTGCTCGAGTGGTCCGAGCCGCGCTGCGGTATCCCGAGATCCTCGCCCTTCCCGTCGTGTTCTGGATCTGGAAGGCCGTGTTCACGCCCACGAGCGGCTTCTATGCGGCCTACAACAAGCCCTCCTTCGCCCTGCCGAAGCTGGCCCTGGGATACGCGGGCGTGGTGCTCGACCTGCTCGCCCCGATGGCCCGCGACCTGGTCTCGTCGCCGCTCTGGCTGCTGACGGCCATCGCGGCCGGCGCGGCAGTCTGGTGGCGTTTCTCCGCCCGTGACGCCGGGCAGGCCGCCGCCACGGCGACCGCTGCCCCCTCCTCCGGCTGGCGGCTCGTGGCCTGCGGACTCCTGCTCCTCGCCGCAGCCGCGTTTCCCTACATCACCGTCGGCCAGGCGATCATGGCGCATGGCTGGTGGTCGCGGAGCTGCGTCCTTTTTCCCCTGCCGATCGCGATGACCGTCGTCGGCCTGCTCATAGCGGTGAACCGTAGTCTCCTGCCCTCGCAGCCTGCTGCCTGGCTCGCCGCCGCGGCCGCCGTCGCCGTGCTGTTCGTCGGCGACTGCTGGCGGAACACGCTCCTCATGCAGGCCTACGGTGCCAAGCAGACGGCGATCCGCCGCGATCTCCGCGAACTGATCGACGCCCGCTCACCGGCCGTCATCCAACTCCGCGACTATTTCCCAATTCGATACACCAACGACTTCTACCCGATCGCCGTCTGGACGTTCCTCGCCGCGCCGCCCAACGGCCTGCCGACCGCGTTCGTGCTCGAGACCGGGGGCTCGGTGCCGGGCCGCACGTCGGTGGGCGACGAGCAGTCGGTGGGCCCCGACGGCCAGCCGACATTCACCATGGGCCGCCTGCCGATCTCCGGCACCGAACTCGAACGGCTGATCGAGACGGAGACAGGGATGCCCTACGCGATGACAAACATACGCCGCGAGGGCCCGCATCTGCTCGTCGGCATCGGCCCGGCCCCGAACGTAGGCGACGATGGGCCGAAGATCGGCGCGGAGTATCTGAGGCGGCGGTGGCTCGCCCCGGCCACGCTCGACGAGTACGTGACATCGCTCACGCAGGCCCGCGTCGAGCAACTCCCGCCGATCGAGTAGGAGACGGAGCGGAGTTCGACACAGGTTGAAAACCTGTGCTACACGTAGGTGCAGGTTGCCAACCTGCACATGCCGCAGAGACATCTCCAGGTCACCGCAGGCTGAAAACCTGGGCTACGGAGCGGTGGGCTTGAAGCCCACGGCGGCGAGGTTGCCCACGGGCAGCGGAAGCTGCAGGCGGCCGAGCCAGGTTGCCCGCGCCGCGGCGCACAGTCTCCGCTTCAGAGCCGTCGGCAGCGGCGCGAGCTTCAGCCAGTAGTGGAGCGGATAGCTGTTGGTGATGGGCCGCACGTCGATCGCTGTGAAGCCCGTGCGCCGCAGCATCTCGCCGAGCGCCCGCCGCGAGAAGAGCTGGAGGTGTTCGATGTCGTAGATCGGCGACCGGCGGCCCATCAGCCTGTTCGGCAGTGCCCGGTAGTCATGCCCCACGAAAAACACCGCGCCGCCGGGTTTCAACAGCCGAAACGCCGACCGGCAAAAGGCCGCCGGATCGGGGAGGTGCTCGAGGGTTTGGAAGCAGGTGACGAGGCTCGCCGCGCCCGCCGCGAAGTCTTCCTCCCGAAACGTGCCGTGGCGGATCCAGGGCCGGACGTGCTCCGCGGCCGCTGCGATCGGCGCCGCCGACGGCTCCACGCCGATTACCGTGGAAAAACCAGCCGCCGCGAGCTCCCCAAGAAACGCCCCGTCGCCGGTGCCGACGTCGATCGCCGTGCCACGGTCAGCCAAGGTGCCGACGATTCCCGCCAGCAAACGACCGTAGGTTCGCGCCGCGCAAGCAGCCTCCTCCCCCGAATCGAACGCCGCCTCGTCGTAGGCCCGCGCCAGCCCTTCCGCCGAGGGCACGGGGCTCGCATACACGAGATCGCACGTCGGGCAGAGCACGAGCCGGTAGTGCATGTACTCCGGCACCTTCCGCGACGCGAAGGCATGGCTGTCGAGCTTCGCGAGGTCGTACCGGGCCTCGGCAAACACCCGCGACTCATCGCCGCTGCCACAGACCGGGCAGGGCCGCGTCACTTCCGGAACGGGCATCGCCCCGGCAGCGGCCGTCATGATGCCGCCCGCGGGCCGGCCTGGTCGGTCGCCGCGCCGAGGCCGGGCGCCGCCGGCCGGATCTCGCCGTCGCGGATGATGCTCCGCCGGATGAACACGGGCCGCCGCTTCACCTCCTCGAAGATCTTGGCGATGTATTCGCCCACGAGGCCGACCGCGAACAGATTGATCGCGCCGAAGAACAGGATCAGCAGGAGGACGGTGGTGAGGCCGCTCGGCGTGCCCGCCGGGTAGATCACCCGATACGCGAGTTGAAACACCGCCAGTGCCACGCTCGCGAGCAGCAGCACGGCCCCGGTCACACTGAGCATCGTCAGCGGCACGTTGCTGAACGAGAGGATCCCCTTCTTCGCCCAGCCGATGTTCCTGGCGAGGCTGTTAGTCGTCGTGCCGAACATCCGCTCGGGCCGCACGTAGTCCACGCCCGTCTGCCGGAAGCCGGCGAAGGCCCGCAGGCCCCGGAGAAAGAGATCCCGCTCCGGAAACTGCAGCAGCACGTCCACCACCCGCCGGTCGAGCAGCGAGAAGTCGCCGGCGTCGTGCGGGATGCGGACGTAGGAGAACCAGTCGAAGACGCGATAGAAGGCCTTGTAGGCGACCTGCATGAAGGGAGTCGCCTCCCGCTTCACGCGGCGGCCGTAGACCACGTCGTACCCCTCCCGCCACGTCGCCACGAACTGCTCGATCAGCTCCGGCGGATCCTGGAGGTCGCCGTCGAGGAGCACGCAGGAGTTCTTCGAGGCGAGTTCCATGCCGCTGCGGAAGGCGGCCTGTGAGCCGAAATTGCGGGAGTGCGAGATCCCGATCACGCGGTGGTCGTCGCGGCTCAGCCGGGCGATCACCTCCTCCGTGTCGTCGGGGCTGCAGTCGTTGACGAGGATGATCTCGTAGTCGACGTGGAGCTTCATGAACACGGCGGTGAGCCGCTCGACCATCACCGGGATCGCGAGGTTGTCCTTGTAGCAGGCGACGATCGCGCTGACGCTGTGACGGGTGTCGAGGCCAAACTGCTTCGACGCCCGGCGATACCGCTCCTTGTCCGGGATCCCGCGATACCAGTCGGCCGTGCGGCGGAGGCCTTCGCGGAGATCGGTCTTCGGAGACCAGCCGAGCCGCTCCCGGGCGCGGTCGATCGTCGCATACCAGTCGCTCACGTCCCAGCGCCGCTCCGGCATCGTGAACACGGGGGCCGGTTCGACGCCGAACAACCCGCGGGCGGTCTCGGCGAGTTCGCCGATCGTTGTCTTCCTGGCTGTGCCGATGTTGAACGACTCGCCGTAGTCCTCCTCGCGGAGGTTGAGGGCGGCGTCCACGAAGGCTTCGGAGGCGTCGTCCACGTAGAGGAAGTCGCGGGAGACGTCGGGGCGGACAAACTCCGGCAGGCCACCCTCGAGACAGCGGGCCACGAGCGTCGGCATCAGCCGCGAAGAATCCTCGAGCGGACCGTAGACCGAGTAGAGCCGCAGATTGACGCACGGCATCCGCTTCTTGCGGCCATACATCCAGATCAGATGCGCCGCGGCGAGTTTTGAGACTGCATAGTCGCTGTTGGGAGCCACGGCCGCCGTCTCCGCGGGCCCGGCCGAGTTGTCGCCGTATTCCGACGAGCTGCCGGCATGGACGTAGCGGTCGATGCCCCGCTCGAACAGCCGCGGCAGGAGCCGCGTGACGAAGTCGAAGTTGGTTTCGTAGATGAGGCGGCTGTCATCCTGGAACGAGTAGCCGCCGTAGGCCATGCAGTCGAACACGGTCCGCGGCTTCACCTCGTCGAGGAGCCGGTCGAGATTGGAATCGACGAGCAGGTCGGCCACCTTCACCTGGCTCGCGGGCACGCCCTCAAGACGCCAGGCAGGCAGGCGGGTGGCGGTGCCATACACGTCGGGCCGGACCGCCGCGAGCAGCCGGAACAGGCTCGCCCCGATGAACCCGCTGCCGCCCAGGATCAGGATGGGCCCCTGGAGGCGGCGGATCTTCTCCGCCAGCGCCGGGTCGAGGGTCTGTCGGTCCATACGATCGCTTTCAGGGGCCGGGCATCCACTCGCCTGGTGCGGGAGGCCACGCGTGCCACCGAGTGTAATCGGAGCCCGTCGGGCGGTCAGGAAGCCCGTGCCACTGCTGTCCCAGCCCGACGCCGTGAGGCGTGGGGCGAACCGCTACCTGACGCCGCGTCCAGCGTGATGCGCCCGAGGCCTTACGGCCTTCGGCTTGTACGGGTGGC
>JBBAVQ010000051.1:4800-13126 GCA_040397625.1 Pirellulales bacterium
CCCAACGCCGTGAGGCGTGGGGCGAGGCCAGGACCGGGACCAGATCGTTCCCAACACCGTGAGGCGTGGGGCGAACCGCCACCAGACACCGCGTCCAGCGTGATGCGCCCGAGGCCTTACGGCCTTCGGCTTGTACGGGTGGCCACCCACTGCCGTAGAAGCCCAACGCCGTGAGGCGTGGGGCGAGGCCAGGACCGGGACCAGATCGTTCCCAACGCCGTGAGGCGTGGGGCGAACCGCTACCTGACGCCGCGTCCAACGTCGGGCAGCCGTACGCCTGACGGCGTTACGCTTCCTGAGGCCGTACCGCTCGCGCGGCAACGCCTCCGGGCCGGCGGCCAACGTCAGCCAAGCGCCGCGAGAATCGACGCGGCGTCCAGGCCACTCTCGCGGCGATGAAACGCCTGCGACCCATAGCGGCCCGACGGATAACCGAGGGCGCAGCGATGCGTGAACCGCCGCGGCGCGACACCGCGGAGCAGCAGCTCGCGGGCCAGCCGCTCTCCGACGCCCCCCGTGACCACATGCTCCTCGACGGCCATGAGATGGGGCGTGCGGCCGACGTCGGCCAAAAACGCCTCCGGCATGCCGTCGAGCGGCAGCTCGCTCACCAGCCAGAGGTTCGGCCGCCGCTCCCGCGGCAGGTCGCCAAGCGCCGCGAACAGACCGCCGGCGAGCGGGCCGCACACCAGGATCGTCGCCGCGTCGCCCTCGACGAGCCGTCGCCACGGCGCGAAGGGCGGCCGCTCGAACCCCTTCGGGGCCTCGTCGAGGCCGAGCCGCAGGTAGGCGGGCCGCGACTGCCCAAGGATGCTCGCCACGGCCTGCGAGACGTCGGTGTCGAAGGCCGGCACGAGCACGCGGATCCCGCCCAGCGCGAGGACCGCGCCGTAGTCTTCGAGCGCGTGGTGCGTGGCGCCCATCACGCCGTAGCCATAGCCGCCGCCGTTGCCCACCATCGTCACCGGCAGGGAGTGCATCGCCACGTCGTTTCGCAGCTGCTCATAGGGCCGCGCATAGACGAAGGGCGCGATGCTGTAGGCCCATGGACGCCAGCCATCGCGGGCGAGGCCGGCCGCGACGCCGATCATGTTCTGCTCCGCCACGCCGGCGTTGATGAATCGCGCGCCGAGCGCGTCGCGAAGCGGCTCGAGCGCCATGAAGCCGAGGTCGCCCGTGAGAAACACGAGGTCGGGCCGCTCCGCCACCGCCACCATCGCCGAACAAAACGCAGTGCGCATCCGACTCACCCCGCCGTCGCTGAGGGGATATCGGCCGCGATCCGCACCTCGCGGACCGCCTGCTCGTAGAGCTCCGGCGTGAGCGGCAGATAGTGCCACTCGACCTTCCCTTCCATGAACGACACGCCGCGGCCCTTCGTCGTGGACGCGAGGATCGCCCGCGGCGCGGCCGAGCCCCGCCGGGCTGCAGCGACGACCGCCGCGACGTCGTGACCATCGACTTCCTCGACATCCCAGCCGAAGTCGCGGAGCTTGGTGGCCAGCGGCCGCAGGTCGGCCACCTCTGCCGTGGTGCCGAATCCCTGCAGGCCATTGAGATCGACGATCACCGTGAGATTCGCGAGCCCCTGCTGGCGGGCGAAGATCAGCGCCTCCCAGTTCGAGCCCTCGTTCCACTCGCCGTCCGACATCAGGCACCAGACGCGGCCCGCTTCGCCGCGGAGCCTCCGCGACAGGGCGAGCCCGCAGGAGAGCGGCAGGCCGTGACCGAGGCTGCCGGTCGCGAACAGCACGTCGGCAAGGCCGGCCGGCGGCGGATGGGCCGCGAGCAGCGTGTCGTTTCTGTGAAACGTCGTGAGGTCGTCGTCCTCGAGCCGGCCGAGCGTCCAGAGCGTGACGTAGAGCGCCCCGGCGGAGTGGCCTTTCGAGAGCACGAACGCGTCGCCCTCCTGCATCAGCTCGTGATGGATGGCCATCAGGAGATCGATCGCCGACAGGTTGCCGCCGATGTGGCCCACGCCCGCCTCGAAGTGCATCTGCAGGAGCCGGAGACGGGCTCGCGTCAGGTCGTCGCGTGTCAAACGGTTCGGCATGGAGGCGTCGGTCGTCAGAGCGGATTCACGGCTGGCTCGAACGGTGATGTATCGTACCCGACCGAAAGGGCCGCCGGGCGACGCCCGACGCTGCTGCCGGTGCAGGTTGACACCCTGCACCGACGTGGTGGCAGCCGGCACCCGCGTGTCACATGCTCGCCTGGCCCAGCACTGTTCGCAGCGACGTCATCGCGATTTCGCCAAACTGCCGCGGCGGCACCCGCCAGAGCGCGGGGTTGTGGAGTTCGACCGCGACGGCCCCTTCGTAGCCGATCTCGCGGAGCCGGGCCACGAGGTCGTCTGGTGGCAACGTCCCCTCGCCCGGCAGGATGCGATCGGCGTCGGCCGCCATCTCGCGGGGCACGTCGGCGATGTCGGAGAGTTGCACGTGGGCGAGGTTCTCCTTCGAGAGCAGCCAGAGGTCGAGCGGCTTGCTCGGGCCCACCGTGTAGTGAAACCAGTCGAGGCAGAGGCCGAGCGCCGGCGAGCCCACCTGCTCGATCACCGCCACCGCCGACTGGAGATTGTTGGGAAAGCTCGCCCGCGCGTCGAACTCGAGGGCCAGCCGCACGCCGGCGTCGGCCGCCCGGGCGGCGGCATCCGTGAGGCTCACCGACAGCCGGCCGAGATCCTCCGCTCCGAGCGGCCCAAAGGCATCGCCGGCGATCACGAGCACGGGAATGCCGAGGTCGCGGCAGAGCCCCAGCCGTTCGCCGAAGTGCCGCCAGTGCTCGCGGCGGGCTTCGCCCTGACTCGTGAGCAGGCCGCCCTGGAAGCTGGCGGCCACCGCCGCGATGCCGGCGGCCGTGAGTCGTTCCCGCAGCGCAGCCACGCCGTGCTCGCCGATGAACGCGTCGGCGTGGCCGAGCCAGAGGTCCACGGCATCGACGTGGCCGGCCGCATAGTCGTCGAGCACCGTGCCGAGCGACGCCTCGAGCGAACAGACCGTGGCGATCGCGGGCTTCATGCCAGCTTGTCGCGAAGGAGATCGACCACCTCGGCGATCGGCACGCGGCTCTGCACGAGCGAGTCGCGGTCGCGGAGGGTGACGGTCTTGTCGGTGAGCGTCTGGCCGTCGATCGTCAGACACCAGGGCGTGCCGGCTTCGTCCTGCCTGGCGTATCGGCGGCCCACGGCCCCCTTCTCGTCATACTGGCAGGCCATGTGCGGCTTGAGGGCGCGGTAGAGGTCGATCGCCACCTCCGGCATCCCGTCCTTCTTCACCAGCGGCAGGATCGCCGCCTTCACCGGGGCGAGCCGCGGGTGAAACTTCATCACCGTTCGGCTCCGCGGCTTGCCGTCGGCGTCGGGCACCTCGTCTTCGTGGTAGGCGTCGCAGAGGAAGGCGAGCGTCCCCCGGTCGGCACCGGCCGAGGGTTCGATCACGTGCGGCACATACCGCTCCCGGCTGACATCGTCGAAGTACGAGAGGTCCTTGCCGCTCCCCCGGTGCCGCGGCTTGCCGTCGGGGCCGGTCTCCACGACGAGTTCACCGTCTTTCCGAACGAGCTTGCCTTCCATGTGGCTGCGGAGGTCGAAGTCGCCGCGGTGGGCGATCCCCTCCAGTTCGCCAAACTCACCCGGGTTGAGGAACGGAAACGCATACTCGATGTCCGCGGTGCCCACGGAGTAGTGGGAGAGTTCGTCCTGGGCGTGCTCGCGGAGCTGGAGCTTGCCTTCCGTGAGCCCGAGATCGAGATACCACTTCCAGCGACGGTCGCGCCAGTAGCGATACCACTGCGCCGAGTCGGCGGGCTTGCAGAAGAACTCGATTTCCATCTGCTCAAACTCGCGGGATCGAAACGTGAAGTTTCGCGGCGTGATCTCGTTTCGAAAGCTCTTGCCCACCTGCGCGATGCCGAAGGGCACGCTGACCCGCGAGGTGTCGAGCACGTTCTTGAAGTTGACGAAGATGCCCTGGGCGGTTTCGGGGCGGAGAAAGGCCCGGTCGTCGTCGTCGCCGGCGAGGGCGCCGATCCGCGTCTCGAACATCAGGTTGAACTCACGAGGCTCCGTGAGGCTGCCCGGGGCCCCGGCATCGGGCCCGAGCGCGTCGGCCAGCGACGCCACGCCCGCGGCCACCACCGCCTGCAGCGATTCGAGCCCGCCGCCCCACTCGATCTCGTCCACCTGCTTGGCTCGCAGGCCGAAGAACTTCTGCGCCTTGGCGACCGTGTCGGGCACCGCCTCGTCGCCCGACTGGTCGGTCGTCACAAACACCTTCTTGCCGCGGTGCGAGGCCCAGCGGCCGTGCAGGTGGTCGTAGCGGTAGCGTCGCTTCGACTCCCGGCAGTCGATCATCCAGTCGTGAAAGAGGTCGAAGTGGCCTGAGCACTTCCAGACCTGCGGATGCATGATGATCGTGCAGTCGAGGCCGGTCATCTCGTAGGGCGAGGGCGCGCCTGCGAGCGTGGCGAGTTCATCGTGGCCGGCCACCATGTCCCGCCACCAGGCGTCCTTCACGTTCCGCTTGAGCGACACGCCCAAGGGGCCGTAGTCCCAGAAGCCGTTCAGGCCGCCGTAGATCTCGCTCGACTGAAAGATGAAGCCACGTCGCTTCGCCAGCGACACGATCTTGTCCATCCGCGACTGGTCGTTCTGCTTGTCCATTCTCTCGTCCAAACAAAAAAAGGTGGCAGCCACCAAATCTGGGGAATCTGCGAAAGGCGTACCTTACCCAGATTTGGTGGCAGGCACCATTTCAAATCAGGCTGCCGGAGGCCCGGTCGAGTCGCGGCACGACGGCAAGCGAGTCGATCGCGGCGGCGATGGGCAGGTCGGCTTCCATCCCCAGATCGACGAGGTTCGACCCGCCCGGCGACTGGCGAAACTCCGCCACGAGCGCCGCCGGCACGTCGCCGTTCGCCGCCACCCGCCGAAAAAAGCCCAACGCCTCGCAGGCCGCGTCATCGAGCGCGTCGTCACGCCCGGCGGCGACAGCCGCGTCGAGAATCGCGCCGGCGGCGAGCACGTCCTCCGCCGACACCAGGCCGTCGGTGCCCGCGCAGACAAGGTGCACGACACCCCGATCGCCCGCGAGCCGCCGCACCGCCTCGGCCACCGCCGTACGATTCACGACCGCGCCGATGACGATCTCCGCGGCGTCGCGCGAGGCATGGAGCGCCGCCGTGCCGTTGGTCGTCGTGATCACCACCGTCCGGCCCGCCACCCGCTCAGCCGTGTACTCGCTGGGGGAGTTGCCGAGATTGAATCCCGGGATGCGAAGCCCCCCTCGCTCGCCGCCAAGCACCGCCCGCGGGCCGAGTTCCCCGGCCAGCCGTCTCGCCTGGTCCACGTCGGCCACCGGCACGATGCCTGCGGCCCCGTGCGCCAGGGCCGTGATCATCGTGGTCGATGCCCGTAGCACGTCGATCACGACGGCCACGCCTCCGGCCGTCGCTGCGGCTGGCATGCGGTGAAAGAGGTCGTGACAGTGCCAGTGGATCATGGTCGCCGCGTGGTGGGGGAGCGTGTGCCTACGGATCGTACCCACGCGTGCCAACGTCACGAAAGAAGGATCGCACGACGAGGCGCAGAGCCGGTGCTGCGGTAGTCTGGCGGCCCTCCTCATCGGGCGTGGCTGGCCATGAGGGGCCCCAGGGAAGCCGAACCGGAGCAGGCATGGCATGACGCGAGCACGCACGCCACCGGAGCATCGAGCCGGATCGGGGCTCCGGCCCGACTGCCTGCCGTTCAGCGACGTCTTCGCACAGTCGATCGCCACGATCGCCCCGACGGTCGGGCCGGCGCTCACGATCGCGCTCGTCCACGAGAGCGCGGGCGCCGGCACGTGGCTCACCTACCTGATCGCCACCGCGGCGATGCTCCTCGTCGGAGCGTCGATCAACGTCTTCGCGAGTCGATCCGCCTCCCCGGGCGCGCTCTCCGACGTCGTCGCCCAGGGGCTCGGGCCGCGGGCCGGCGTGATCGCGGCCTGGGCGCTCTGCCTGGCCTACCTGTTCACCGCCATGGCCGTCGCCTGCGGCTTCGCCAACTTCATGGACGTGCTCCTCGCTCCGGTCATGGGCCCCCTGCCCGTGGTCTGGCAACTCGCCTGCGTCGGCATCGCCTGCGTCTGCGCGTGTCGCGACGTCCGCCTGTCCACCGCGCTGATGCTGGCCCTCGAGATCGGCTCGCTCGCGGCGATCGTCGTCCTGGCCGCGATCGTGCTGCTCTCCCGAGGCACGCTGGCAGACCCCGCCCAGCTCGAGCTGCGCGACGTCACGCCGGGGGGCGTGATGTTCGGGCTGGTCCTGGCCACGCTCAGCTTCGTCGGCTTCGAGAGCGCCACCACGCTCGGCCACGAGGCCCGCAGCCCGCTGCGGACCATCCCTCGGGCGGTGACCACGAGCACGCTCTTTTCTGGCGTGTTCTACGTGGTCATGAGCTACGTGGAGGTGCTCGGCTTCTCCTTCCTGCCGCGGGCGATGCACGAGAGCCCGGCACCGCTCGACGATCTGGCCGCGGCCGCCGGCGTGGGCTTCCTGGGCATCGCGATCTCGATCGGGGCCGCCGTGAGCATGTTCGCGTGCACGCTGGCCTGCATCAACGCGGTGTCGCGGATCATCTACACGATGGCCCGCCAGTCGCTCGTCCACGAGTCGTGCGGCCGCACGCACGACCGCGCCGCCACACCCCACGTGGCCGCCACCATCGCGGCGGTCGTGATCGCCCTCGCCATCACGGCTGCCAGCCTCGCCGGCGTCACGCCGCTCGACGGGTTCGCGTCGTTCGGATCGCTCGGCACCTATGGCTTCCTGATCGTCTACATCCTGGTGTCGGTGGCGGCGCCCCGCTACCTCGCCCGTCGTGGCGAACTGCGGCCCTGGAACGTGCTCTGCTCCGCGCTGGCCGTCGCCATGATGGCGATGCCGTTTGCCGCGAGCGTCGGCCTCCCGCTTCCCGGCAGCCCGTTTCCGGTGCCGGCGTATCCCTACGACGTGCTGCCATACGCGTTCGTGCTGCTGCTCGCCGCCGCGTCGGCCTGGTCACTCGCCCGACCCCGCGGATGGTAGGCTCCGCTCCATGGCTTCCAACGAGCCGCCACCGCCGGGATTCAAGCCCCCGTGGTGGCTGCGCGGGCCCCACGCCCAGACCATCGCGTCGGCCCTGATGCCCCACCGCCCACCCGAGCATCGCGCGGTCCTGCGACACGTCGAGCTCGACGACGGCGACGCGTTGGCCGTCCACGACGACACCCCCGACGGCTGGCAGCCCGGTGGCCGGGTCGCCATCCTCTCCCACGGACTGGCCGACGATCACAGCTCGCCCCTGCTGGTGCGGCTCACCGAGAAGCTCACGCAGCGGGGCGTGCGGGTGTTTCGCTGGGACATGCGGTGCTGCGGTGCCGGGCTCGCCCTGGCCCGCCGGCCCTACCACGCCGGCTGCTCCGGCGATCTGGCGGCGGTCGTCGAACGCGTGCTGGCCTGGTGCCGCGAGGCCGCGACCGCCGACTCGCCCGATCCCAATCTCGCGCTGTTTGGCGTGTCGCTCAGCGGCAACGTGCTCCTCAAGTATCTCGGCGAGGCGGCTGATCGCGTGCCCGCGGCGGTGCGGTGTGCCATTTCCGTCAATCCGCCGATCGACTTGATCGTGGGCTGCGAGTCGATCGCCAGCCGCGCCAACCGCATCTACGACCGCTACTTCACCGCCATCCTCGTCAAACATCTCGAAGCCTGGTGGCGGGCCCGACCCGATGCAGTGCGGCCAGCCGAGACAGCCCGCCCGCGGACGCTGCGGCAGTTCGACGACTGGTTCACCGCGCCGGCCATCGGCTACCGCGACGCCCTCGACTACTACCGCCACTCGAGCGCCGCCCAGTTCATCCCCGCCATCCGCGTGCCCACCACGATCATCACCTCTCGCGACGATCCGTTCGTGCCATTCGAGATGTTCGCCGCCGACCGGGTGGCGTACCCGGATTGCGTGCAGCTCATCGCCACCGACCAGGGCGGTCATGTCGGCTTCATCGGCCAAGCAGGCGACGATCCCGACCACCGCTGGCTCGACTGGCGGGTTGTGGAGATCATCGATTCACGTCTCTGACGGTGAGCCGGCTCGACTGGCCAGTTCGCCTGTCCACGATTCCAGGCCCGACCAACTGGCTCAACACGCTCGCCTACCAGCCTCATCCGCGGGAGGCGCCGATCCGGCTGCAAGACCACGGCCAAGCCGTCCGCTTCCGCAACGTCTGGGCTCCTCGCCTGCCGGCCCGCGGTCCTTGAAACGCCTGAAGTAGTTACGTGGCACTCGCGCTCGGGGCTCCCCGTAGCA